>NZ_JASGFD010000026.1:0-74671 GCF_047605705.1 Silvibacterium sp.
GAAGCATCTGTAACCGTATGACGTACAAATGCCGCTGCCTGCTTCTTTTCGACATGAAGCAGGCAGCGGCAGAGTGGAGCTAAAAGCTAAGGGCTAGCGGCTAAAAGCTACTCTGCCGCGTCCTTGAACTCTTCGTACCAGGCCATCTGGATGGCCTCGAGCTTTCCTTCATTCGACTTCGCCGGATCATCAGCAAAGCCTTCGAGACCGACCACGTACTTATGCAGGTCGGTAAAGCGGACGGTGAGCGGGTCGAGCTCCGGATACTTCTCCTGCAGCTGGATGCCGATCTCTTCGGCATCGCTCCACATGATCTCGCGCGGCATGGTGTCTCCTTGCGGTTGCGGCGACGGGGTCGCGTTAGCTCTTGGGCTGCTCGGGCGAATTGCTGAGCGCCAGCGGCTTGCCTTCGGAAACGTAATTGCGGTTCCAGCTCGGAATCTCGACGACATAGGCGCCCGGCTTGGTGATGACAGCCTGGCAGCCGAGGCGCGAGTTCAGCTCGAGCCCGGGAGCCATGTCGAGACGGTCGAGCTCATCATCGTCGGCCTCGCTGATGCCTGTCGCGCCATCCTTCACAAGGATGTGGCACGTCGTGCAGGCGCAGGCGCCGCCGCAGGCGTGATCGAGGAAAATGCCATAGTTCTCGGCCACATCGAGAAACGACATCGGCTTGCCGTGATGGTCATACGGCATCGTGCCGAATTCAAATTCGATGGTCTTGCCTTCCGGCAGGAAGGTGACGCGCACCATGTTCGGCGCGGGCGGCTTGCTCAGATCGATTTCCTGGTTCTTCTGTTCGCTCATGCTGATCTCGATTCCTACTTGCTTGATTCCCGGTTGCTTGACTCTTTGATATCCGCAGGCGCAAAGGGATGAGGCGCCGTCGGTCCCTGCCCGAGCGACTCACCGGCTGACTCCATGGTCTGCCCGCCGATGGCCGAAGCCACGGCGTTGTCCATCATCAACTCGGCGATGCGGCGCGTCGCAGCGTCGAGCGCGTACGTCCCCTCGCGCAGAGCCTTCAGGTCTTCGCCTTCCTTTAACTTCGCAAGCTTCTCGGAGAGCGAAGCAATCTGCGCATGCTCTTCCGCAGTCAGCTGCTGCCATGCGGGATTCGACTTCGCCTTCTCGATTGCAGTCAGGATCGTATCCGCCTCGTTGCGTGCTTCGATCAGCTGGCGCTGCTGAATATCCTGCTCCGCATAGTCGAAAGACTCGAGGATCATCGTCTCGACCTGCTCATCGGTGAGGCCATAGGTCGGCTTCACTTCGATCTCCGCGGCCTGTCCGCTTCTCTGCTCACGAGCCGACACATGCAGGATGCCGTTCGCATCGATGAGGAACTTCACCTCGATGCGCGGCAGACCGGCCGACATCGGCGGAATGCCCTTCAGATCGAAGCGCGCCAGCGAGCGGCAGTCTTTCGCAAGCTCGCGCTCGCCCTGCAGCACATGGATAGCGACGTTGGTCTGCCCATCGACGCCGGTGGTGAAGTGCTCGGTCGCCGAAGCTGGGATTGTCGAGTTGCGCTGGATGATCTTCGCCACCACGCCGCCAAGCGCCTCGATGCCAAGCGACAACGGCGTCACATCGAGCAGCAGCATGTCCGCAGTAGCCGCCGAACCGCCCTCAAGAATATTCGCCTGCACCGCAGCGCCGAGCGCGACGACCTCATCAGGGTTCAGCTCGATGTGCGGCTTTTTGCCGCGCGCTTCCAGATGGAAGAGTTCGCTGGTGAGCTGGCGCACGAGAGGAATACGCGTCGAGCCGCCGACCAGCACGACCTCATCGATCTGCTCCGGCGTTACGCCTGCATCCTTGAGAGCCTGGCGGCACGGACCGATGGTGCGGTCGATGACCGGGCGGATGAGCTGCTCGAACTGCTCACGCGTGATCTCGCGCTGGTACGGCGTGCCACCGGACAACGTCACATCCAGCCTTGCCGTATCGGCAGAGGACAACGCAATCTTCGCTTCGATCACAGACTTGCGGATCGCCTGGATCGCCTCGGCATGGCCTCTCAGGTCGAGACCCAGTTCGCCGCGGATGTCATCGAGCGCAATGGCGATCAGCAGGTTGTCGATGTCGTCGCCGCCGAGATGCGTATCGCCATTGGTCGCGATAACCTCGAAGATCCCCTCGTGCAGCTTGAGGATCGACACATCGAAGGTACCGCCGCCGAGGTCATAGACCGCAACCACGCCTTCTTTCTGGCGATCGAGTCCATACGCCAGCGCCGCAGCCGTGGGCTCGTTCACCAGGCGCAGAATCTCAAGACCTGCGATGCGGCCTGCGTCTTTCGTGGCCTGACGCTGCGCATCATTGAAGTACGCGGGCACAGTCACCACAGCCTTGGTCACCGGAGCGCCGAAGTAGCGCTCGGCATTCTTCTTGAGCTGGCGCAGCACGTAAGCCGAAATCTCGGGCGGCGTGAACTGCTGTTCTCCAAGCTGGATGCGCAGCACTTCGCCGGGCTGGATGTCTGCGGCAAGCGCAAACGGGAAGAGCTTCAGCTCTTCCTGCACGTCTTCCAAACCGCGGCCCATCAGGCGCTTCGCGGAATAAATCACCTTCTCCGGCGTGGAAGCAAGATACTTGTGCGCCGGGTTGCCGATCACAATAGTGCGGGGCTCGGGAATCGCCACGACGGAAGGCACGAGGTTCGAACCGTCTTCACCGGGGATGACAACAGGTTTCTCACCCTGCATGAAGGCGACGAGCGAGTTCGTGGTGCCGAGATCGATACCGACGATGCGGTTCGGAGCGTTGCCGGGCTGGTCGCTGATTTGGGTCAGGTTCACAGGGCTGCTCCCGCAGTATAGGCATGGCGGCCATTACGCCGCGAAAAATGAAAAGTCAAAGCCATGGATTCCTCTGGTTTATGCCTCAAGCACGTCATGAACATCACGCACGAGGTTACGGAGATAACGGCGGCGATCGAGCACAGCGACCATCGCATCCTTCGCCTGCTGCTGCCCGGCCGCATCAGCAGCATCGAGCGCGGCGTCCCACTTCGTCCACTGCGCGGCAAGCTGGGCGTCGGAGTCGGCAAGCTGAGCCTCGAACTGCACGCGAGCCTTTTCAAGATCGGCGCGTGTCTGCGGATCGTCCTCGCCCATCTTCTTCGCCATGCGCATCTCTTCGAGCTGCATGTTCAGCTCGAAGACCTCTTCAAGAAGATCGGGGGGAATGCGGGAGTCCTTGGGAGCATTGCCTTCGCTCCTGCCGGCCTCAATCTCCACGCCTTCAAGCTTCAGCAGGTACTCGGTGCGCGTGACAGGATTCTTCAATGCACGATAGGCATCGTTCAGCAGCGAGGTCTGCTCAAGGCTCCACTGCTGTTCGTCCGCGGAAGCCTGCGCGTAGACATCCGGATGCAGGCGGCGGCTCAGCTTGTAGAAGGACTTTTCGAGGGCGGAGACATCGAGATGGAGCTTGCGGGGCAGCGAGAAAACGGCGAAGTAGTCGACGCTCGCAGCAGGCGGCTGTACCTTGCCGCAGGTAGGGCAGAAGCTCTGCCCGGGCGCAACAGAGGCGCCGCATGCCCAGCAGGCGGCGCTTACGGATTGAATCTCAGCAGTCGGCATCGTTCCGGGATGGTTCTCAAAACCGGCTCGTCGCCGGGTGGTTTCAGGCAGAGAAAGACGACCCGCACCCGCAGGACTTCGACGAGTTCGGGTTGATGAAGTTGAAGCCCTGGCGCATCAGCGTCTCCTCGTAGTCGAGGATCATGCCATGCAGATAGATGAACGACTTCGGATCGACGAAGACACGCACATCCCCGAACGTGTACACGCGATCGCGTTCACGGGGCTGAGAGTCGAAACGAATGTTGTAGGAAAGCCCCGAGCAGCCACCACCGGTGATCCCCAGGCGCAGACCACCCTCGGCGGGCGAAATGCCCTCCTTGGCCATGGCCACGCGAATGCGCGCTACGGCGCGCTCGGTCACCTGGATGCCCTTCTGTTGGGCGTTATTGGCGTTCAGAACCTGCAGTTGTTCGGTGCTCATCGGCGTAATTCCTGAATGAAAATGCTCGAAAACCTGAGCCGCTAGAAGCGCGTGGCGCGGAGAGCGGCCGGCGTTGCCACCGGGAGCTCATCCGCGCCATTGCCGTGCTTCGATTTAGTGAGCGGCGACCGCCGGAGCCTCGGCTCCCTCGGCAACACCGTTCTTCTTCTTCCAGTCGCCGATGGCAGCGCGGATAGCGTCCTCGGCCAGCACCGAGCAATGGATCTTCACCGGGGGAAGCGCGAGTTCCTTCACGATGTCGGTGTTCTTGATCTGGAGCGCTTCCTCGACCGTCTTGCCCTTCACCCACTCGGTGGCGAGCGAGGAGGAGGCGATGGCCGAACCGCAGCCGAAGGTCTTGAACTTGGCTTCCTCGATGACCTGGGTCTCAGGGTTCACCTTGATCTGCAGACGCATGACGTCGCCGCACTCGGGGGCGCCGACGAGGCCGGTACCGACTTCGTCGCTGGCCTTGTCGAGCTGGCCTACGTTACGGGGATTGTTGTAGTGGTCAATGACCTTATCGCTATATGCCATGAGAATTCTCCTTATGAACCTGCCCGATAAACCTGCCCAGAATCAATAACTTCCGGACTAGTGTGCCGTCCATTCGATCTTGGTAAGGTCGATGCCCTCTTTCACCATCTCATACAGCGGTGAAAGCTCGCGCAGTTTCTGCACGACGTCGATCAGCTTGTCGGCCACGTAATCCACTTCAGCCTGGGTATTGAAGCGGCCAAGTCCGAAACGGATCGAGCTGTGGGCGACATCATCACCCAGGCCCAGAGCCTTCAGTACATAAGATGGCTCAAGCGTCGCAGAGGTGCAGGCAGATCCGCTCGAAACCGCAATATCGTTGATACCCATGAGCAGCGACTCGCCTTCGACGTAAACGAAGCTCATGTTCAGGCTGCCCGGAAGACGGTGCTCCATCGAGCCGTTGACGTGAATATGATCGAGCGCGCCCTCGAACTTCGCCTTCAGGTGGTCGCGCAGGGCGATCAGACGCTTGGTCTCCGCTTCCATCTCTTCGCCGGCCAGTTCACAGGCCTTGCCCAGGCCGACGATGCCGGGAACGTTCAGCGTGCCCGAACGCATACCGCGCTCATGGCCGCCACCGTTGATCTGCTCAGCGATCTGGACGCGGGGATTACGGCGGCGAACATACAGAGCGCCGACACCCTTGGGGCCGTAAATCTTGTGGCCGGAGAGCGAGAGCACGTCGATGTTCATGGCCTGCACGTTGACCGGGATCTTGCCTACCGCCTGCACACCGTCAGTGTGGAAGAGGATGCCCTTCTCGTGGCAGAGCTTGCCGATCTCGGCGACCGGCTGGATCACGCCGATCTCGTTGTTGGCAAACATGATCGAGACCAGGATGGTCTTGTCGTCGATCGCCCGCTTCAGGTCTTCGATGTCGATGAGGCCGTCGGCCTTCACCGGCAGATAGGTCACGCGGTAACCCGACTTCTCGAGGCGCTTACAGGTATCGAGGACAGCCTTGTGCTCGGTCACCTGGGTGATGATGTGGTTGCCGCGCTCGCGGTACATCTCCGCGATGCCCTTGATGGCCAGGTTGTTCGACTCGGTCGCGCCCGAGGTAAAGATGATTTCCTTGGCCGTCGCACCGATCAGCTTGGCCACCTGCTCGCGCGCCTTCTCCACGGCCGCTTCGGCTTCCCAGCCAAAGGAGTGGTTACGGCTGGCGGCATTGCCATAGATGGTGGTGAAGTACGGCATCATCGCCTCCAGGACCCGCGGATCGAGCGGGGTGGTGGCGTGATTATCCATATAGATAGGGAGGTGTACACCCTCGGGGACGCTGACGGTATCGTTCTGGGAAGTGCTCATCGTATCTCCTGCTGCTCTCTGCTGCGCCTGGCTTTGTCCGGCTCTTACGCTCGGCTGGTACGAATCGAAACCAGCTGCTGCGCTGCCGGATTGTGGCTCGAGTCCACCAGGTCCGAAATTCTGATGTTCTTGAGCACGTCGGAGATGCTGTCATTCACGCGTGCCAGAGGTTCTTTGATGGTGCAGCTGCTCGTAAGGTCGCAGGAACCGCTATCCGTCACGCAGGAAGTGATGAAAAGGGGGCCATCGATGGCCCGGATCACTTCAAAAGCGGTGATATCGGTGGCGCGGCGGGAAAGGGTATAGCCGCCGTTCATTCCAGCGTGCGAGCGGAGCAGCCCTTCGCGGGTAAGTTTTTGAAGGATCTTGGCCAGCAGCTGCGGCGGAATATGGTAAGCCTCAGCGATATCCTTGGCGCTGAGAGACACCGCATCCTCATGCTCGGCGATAAACTTCAGCGCCATAAGCCCGTAATCGGCCTTCTTGGTTAATCTCAGCATATGGGGTCCCGGTCCCTGACGGTACTCTTCAGTATAGGTCCGCAACCGTCCGAATTCAATCGCAAGCCACCCCGAAACGCATCCTCTTCATCCTACGGGTTGAAGAAAGCCATTTGACAGAACGGCGAAGCTCGGTACAATCGTGGCGATATCGTCTACTCCTCACCATTACACACCCGAAAAAATGGAAACACCCTGCAAACACCCCAAGGTGCGCGTGGTAGCGCGCGAAGAGGATGTCGAGTATGTCGAGTGTCAGGACTGCGGCGAAGTCTTTGACTCGAATGAATTCCGCGATATGGCCATCGAAGAGGCCGTCGAGGAAGAAGAGGAAGAGTCCTGAGCAGAGATATCTGTCTTAAGAAGCCGTGCTCTCGGCCGGGCTGAGGCGCTTCGCGATCTGCCAGGCGTAGTGGAAGCCGGAGATCACGGTGAAGGCTACCGTGGCCTCGAGCGACCCATGCCTGAGCCAGAGGATGAACGGCGGCGCATAGAACATGCTCAGCAGCACGGTCACCAGTGCGAGGATCTGCGCCAGGGTGTTTGCCTTGCCGAAGATGCTCGGCCGGAAATTCCGCATGCCTACGCTGGCATAAAGGATGGCCGCCACCATCACAATGCCCAGGTCGCGCCCGAAGACGAGCACCGTCACCCGCCGCGAGATGAGCCCTTCATGGTTCAGCACCAGGAAGAGTGTGCTCAGCAGCAGCTTGTCGGCCACCGGGTCCAGATACTGGCCCAGCACCGTGCGCTGCTCGAGCAGGCGTGCAAGCAGACCGTCCAGGCCGTCCGAAACGCCGGCCAGGACGAACAGCACAAAAGCTGTCGGGTAATGATGGTCGAGAATCGCCAGAACGAGGAACGGGACTGCGCAAAGGCGCAGGAGTGTCAGCAGGTTCGGCGCGGCGCGCAGTTCTTTCATCGCATGATGTCTTAGCAGCCTTCCGGCGGGCCGGGCGGGCAATCGTTAATAAACGTTGATAGTATCCCAGCCGCTCCCCCCACGGCACGATACGAACAGCGAACGGTCCCGAGGCACAGCCCAGCAGAGACAATGCTTCGCGAAAGGCGCCCGCATTTCGCCCAGCCGGCCTCCATACGAAGCCGCGCCCCGGGCAAAAGTGAATGCCTTCAACAGCTTTCTCCATCCGGAACAAGCCAGGATCCGGAAAACTTGCTATAGTAGGAAAGTCACCACAACGCAGGCGCGTAGCTCAGTTGGTTAGAGCGCTACCTTGACACGGTAGAGGTCGTTGGTTCGAATCCAATCGTGCCTACCATTTCCCACATACAATCTTACGTTTTAGGTCTGGGACCGTCCCTTTGCCCGTCGGATTGCGCGCGAAGGCAGGGGCAGCTGTCTGTTTTTGACGGGCGATCGTTCTTTCCGTCACCACGTGAGACTCTGCAGCACCTGCGGAGGGCTGGGATCGCCGTTCAGCAGATCCGTGGCAAGCACCACCTCGAAGTTCTTTCTGCGCGAATCGATGTGCGCCAGCCAGTTTGCGAAGTACGTATTCTGCGAGAGAAATTCCGCCGCGGCGGCCGTCCCGTTCTTTCCGATACCCGCTACGATGACCACGTGCTGCTGGATGTCCGTATCGAAAAATCCAGCCACGATGGCATAATCCCGTGCTTCCCTCGCCGGCTCGACAAATGGATTGAAACCCCAGCGAACATCCTTATGCTGATGGTTGAAGATCCATCCCGTGTGATTCGCATCGGACTCCAGCGTGTAAGGAAGCTTCCTGGTGAGGCGCAGCGTCCACGGGTTATCCAGCCCGCCGATGAGGAGCACCGGTCCCTGCTCGATCTCTTCGATGGTCGTGATGCGAGCGGCCTGAAAGGTGTATCGCCGATGGCGCAGGATCAGCGGTTCCACTAGCTCTTCGAAGCTCGAGATATCCCGCATCGGCACCATGTCCGCAGCTCCGGCCTGCGAGGCGATCGAGTTTCCGGCTGCATCGCTCTCGTCCTGACTCGAGAAGTTCCGACTCCCTTCCGCGGGATGAGTTCCCATCACCACCAGTACCGGGTTCTCCCCGCTGAACAACGGAGCCCAGCAATACGAAGTGGCATCGACCTTTGACCGGGCAGCCCGCAGCAGCAACAGACCGGCGCATGCGAAGAAGAGTAACGCCGCGCATACGAGCAGGCTGCGTCCTCTTGGCGTGAAACAAATCCAACGCAACCATCGGCGGCTGATGTTAAGGGATGTGGGTTTTTCGTAGATAGGATGGAAAGAAAACGGTTTCTGTTCTTCTAACTTCGCCGGTTCACCCAGTGGATAAGTCAAGATATCTTCACCTTGCTCCACTTCGGTGAAAATCGGCATATAAGAGCCGATCGGTAATTCGATCCTCAGTTCGTCCTGATGCTCGCGCGTCTCATAATATCGCGCGAGCCGCTTTCGGATCTCTCCCGCGGTCACCCGTACGATCGGGTCTGCCGCCGTATCGTAATCGCGCGGACGATCGAAGACATCCGCACCGATCAATCTTTCCTTCAGCACTCCCTCATGACCGTCCAGCGCATGAAGCACAACATAGCGAAGGAAAATCGGATAGCGCCTGCTGTTCCGGAAATGCACACTGCACAGGATCTTCTCCAACTGATCGAGAACGGCCTGCTCTTTCGGATCTCTGCATTCTGCTTGCGTCTCATCCCAGGCAGTAGCAGATGACTCAGCGTTTGGGGGCATAGTTATACACCTGAGAATCGGACCTTCCTGAACCGCCACGGATTATACGCACATTTACCTGACTTTTACCTCCCCATTTACATGGAGAATTTACTTCGCTTAGCGCTGACACACGTAGCTTTAACCGTAAGAACCTTGCCGTATCTCAGAGTCCGCCCGTATGGTTTGCGACCGAGCTTCTTCTTATAGAAGAAGCGATACGAGGAGGAAATCCTTCATGCAGCAACCTTTTTGGAGCCAGTACACTCGACGCATCCTGAATGAGGTGTGGCATAGCCGCATCCTGGTTTTAGGACTTATCTTCTTTTTCAGCCTGATCCCGCAGGCCAGGGCTCAGCTCACCACTGCTGATATCACAGGCGTTGTAACTGACCCCCAGGGCAACGTCCTTCCCGGGGCGACTGTTACGCTCACCAGTCTCGCGACGCATGAATCCCGTCAGGTTACCGCTGACGCACAGGGAGCCTATCTCTTCTCCCTGCTGCTGCCCGGGCACTACTCCATCCGCGTGGAAGCAACCGGCTTCCGCACCTTCAGCATTCCCGATTTAGGAGTGGAAGCCGGTGACCGCGGCCGTGCCGACGCGAAGATGGTCGTCGGCGCCGCATCAGAAACCGTGCAGGTAACCGCGGCAACACCGCTGCTTCAGGCCGACAACGCTACCGTAAGTTCCAGCGTGACAGCGGGCGCCGTCGTCGATCTTCCATTGAACGGCCGTAACTTCATCCAGGAAGTGCAGCTGGTGCCCGGCGCGAACGAGGGACCCGGTAACGGCCTCACCAGCGGCCAGCGTCCGGACGACCGCCGCTCTACAAATGGACTATCGGTAAACGGGCAGGACGACGTTCTCAACAACGAGATCATCGATGGTATCGATAACAACGAGCGCATCATCGGCAGCATCGGTGTAAAGCCTTCCGTCGATGCCATCCAGGAAATCTCCGTCCAGACCAACAACTATGCGCCGGAGATCGGACGCACGGCCGGCGGCGTCATCGATGTCATCACCAAATCCGGATCGAACGCCTTCCACGGATCGCTCTTCGAGTTCTTCCGCAACGATGTTCTCGACGCACGCTCCTACTTCGCGACCACATCGTCGATTCCGCAAAAGCCTGAGTTACGCCAGAATCAGTTCGGTGGCTCGCTGGGCGGTCCTATCTTCCGCAATAAAACCTTCTTCTTTGGTTCGTATGAAGGATTCCGCCTCGTGCAGGCGATCAATCCCTACACCAGCACCGTTCCGGACGCCACGAACTTCGACAGTATTAACAGCATCGGAGGCTCGTCTCCCACGAATCTGATCAATGCCGCCATCGCCGACGGCGCACTGCCTGCGGTGAATCCCACGCCGGGAAGCGGAGGCACGTATACCGTCGACCCCATCGCCCTGAATTACCTCAAGCTCTTCCCTGCCCCGAATGCCGCCGGCACCAATAGTGGCGTGACAAATAACTATGTATCCGGCGGCAACAAGACGCAGTACAGCACCACGGTCGATGCCCGCGTGGATCACAGCTTCAACACGAATAATCAGCTCTATGCCCGGTTCACTTACAACAACGTCTCCAGCTTCAACCCTGCACAGCTGCCTGTAGGAGGCCCGAATGCCATCTCCGGCGTCATCCCCGGCGGCGGACGCTACAACTTTTCCGGCGACGCGGCCGATGTGGCCTACGGCTATCAGCTGAACTTCACGCATATCTTCACTCCGCACCTGATTCTCGAACTCAAGGCTGGCTACACGCGCATCAACAATCTCTCTACGCCGCTCAACTATGGAGTCAACGCGGCAACCGAGTTCGGTTTCCCCTCAGGAACGAACAACTTCAACAACTATTCAAGCGGCCTGACGGTCGCCGGCATCAGCAACTATGAAGATCTCGGTGACGGCGCGTACGTACCTCTTCAGGACATCGACAACACCTTCCAGTACGCCGGCAATGTCTCCTACACCGTCGGCCCCCACAACATGAAGATGGGCGCGAGCCTCATCCGCCGCCAGGCGCGTAACGTGCAGAGTGCCTCGGCCGTGGGTGCATACAGCTTCGGTCTCAGCACGGACACCTCCGGCTATTCCGTCACCGATCAGAACACCAACGTGCTGGCGTCGATGCTCATCGGCGCGTTCACCAGCCCGACGCGCATCTACAACCTCGACCCGCCGGACTATCGCGCCTGGGAGCCGAGCGTGTACTGGCAGGATTTCTGGAAGCCATGGTCGAATGTCACCATCGTCTATGGCGCACGGTATGACGTTTTCACGCCATTCACCGATGCGCACAATCACATCTCGAACTTCAACTGGCCGCTGGCGCAGACCCTGTCAGCGTCTAATATCGACTCCGCGCTCGAGGTGGCGAATTACAACGGCGCCTCCGCGACTGCGGGCGTTGCCACCGACTACTCCAATTTCGCTCCGCGCATCGGCTTCGCTGTGACCGTCAAGCCAGGCACAGTGGTCCGCGGCGGCTTCGGCATGAGCTACTTCCCCGGCAACTACACCTCCAACGCCGATCTCAAAAACGTGCCCTGGGTCTCCGCATACCAGCCCAGCTGCGAATCGACGCTTGCCTACTACATCATCTCCAGCCATGGCGCCTCGGCCACTCCGGTATGCGGAACCGACAGCCAGGGCAGCACCGGCACCCAGACACTATCGCAAGGCCTTCCTATTCCGACTGCGCCGTTCGTCGCAGGCCAGGCGCCGAACCTTGCGTCTATCTCGGGACTGAGCTTCGTCGCTGAGAATCCGAAGCTGCGGCAGGGAGTAGTGTACCAGTACAACCTGCTCGTGGAGCGCCAGATCGGCGCGGCAGTCGCCACCATCGGCTACGTGGGCGAGGTCGGAAACCATCAACCGGAGGTGCTGAACAACATCAACCTCCCCAGCCCTGCCGGTCCGGCCGCGGCTGCGTCGCAAACCTACATCCTCTCTTCCGTGCTGCCGAATGTCGCAACCGTCGGCTACTACGACAGCGAAGGTGTATCCGCCTATAACGCGCTGCAGGCTTCACTCGAGCAGCGCCTGAGTCACGGCTTCACTCTGAATGCAAACTACACCTGGTCCCATGTTCTGGATGACTTCAGTGGGCTCAGCGAAGAAGGCGATCAGGGTTACGGCAACGCCGATCCGCACAACCTGCGCAAGACCGAGTACGGCAACGGCGACAACGACATCCGGAACCGCTTCGTGCTGCAGAGCACCTATGCGATTCCCTATGGCCAGAACCTCAACGGTTTCCGGAAGCAGGTCCTCGGCGGCTGGCAGTTCAACGAGATTTTCGCCATCCAGAGCGGCAAGGACTTCTCGGTTGAGAACTCGACCGCGGGCGGCTGCGTCGTGCCCACAGGCTACGCCGCTGCCACTACCGGCAACTGCGCGCATCCCTACAGCGGCCCGGAGATCGGCTCGCCCGGCAACGACCGCCCCGACATCATCGCTCCCTTCCACATCCACAGCCCCGGACGGGCCGAGTGGTTCAACACCTCGGCCTTCGAGGGGCAGACAATCGGCACGGTCAGCAACCAGGAGCGCAACCAGCTCTACGGCCCGGCCTTCCGGCACGTGGACATCTCCCTCTTCAAGAACTTCCCCATCCACGAATCGCTCAACCTGCAGTTCCGCGCCGAGTTCTTCAACCTGACGAACACGGTGAGCCTGTTCATGCCGAATAACAACAGCGGAGACGCGCAGCTCGGCAATGGAAGCTTCGGCCAACTGACCAACGTCGACCCCAACTACACCCCCAGACAGATACAGTTCGCCCTGCGAGCCACCTTCTAGCCTGAACGAACCCATAGACACCGACGCCACGGTCTCAGGACCGTGGCGTCGGCGTTTGTGCGGCGAAAAATAGCTCGGCACTCCGCAATATCTCCGCCACCAACGGAACTCCTGGCCGAAAGCTGACGTACTCAAGATTTAGGCCCGGAAGCGACTCATCCCAATCCATCGTTGAGGGAGCAGGCATGGTCTCCGATCTGAAACTTGCGTGGCGTCAGCTGAGGAAGTCCCCCGGATTTGCCATCACCGCCATACTCACGCTGGCGCTCGCCATCGGCGCAAACGCCATCGTCTTCAGCGTGTTGAACGCGCTGGTCCTGCGTCCGCTCAACGTGCCGCACTCGGAAAACCTCTTCATGGTCGAGCGCGGAACGGGAGCCAACACCTCACCCTCGCAGTCCTATCCCGACTACCGTGACCTACGCGACCGCAACCGTAGCTTCGACCAGCTGGTGAGTTACAGTATTCCGGGCGGTATCGGGCTCGACACCGGCAGCGGCAGCCCTCTCGTGGTGTGGCCTTACATGGTGTCGGGGAATTATTTCGATGCGCTGGGCGTTCAGCCCTATCTCGGCCGCTTTATCCATGCATCGGAAGAGCACGGCAAGAACAGCGTGCAGGAGATCGTCCTCAGCTACGCGCTCTGGCACAGCTATTTCCACGGCGACCCCGGCATCCTGGGCCGCACCGTTCAACTGAACAAGCATCCCTTCACCATCGTTGGCGTGGCTGCGCAGAGCTTCCGCGGCACGGAGCTCTTCTTTGCGCCCGACATCTGGGCGCCCCTCGTCGACCAGCCAGAGATCGGCGACTGGGACCCGCTTGAGAATCGCGGCGACCACTATGCGTGGACGATAGGCCACCTCAGGCCCGGGGTCACTGCGGAGGCTGGTGCCGCCGATCTCAACACCATCGCTGCCTCCCTGGCCAAAGAGCATCCGAAAGAGGATGACGGGCTGAAGCTCGCGCTTTCGCATCCGGGACTGGTCGGCAACACGCTGGGCCAGCCAACGCGCGCCTTCATGTCCGGCCTCATGCTGCTGGCCGGCCTGATCCTGCTCGCCGCCTGCGCGAATCTCGGCAGCCTGTTTGCGGCGCGCGCCGCCGACCGCTCGCGCGAGATCGCCGTGCGCATGGCGCTGGGCTCGCGCGTGCAGCTGATCCTCCGCCAGCTGCTCACCGAGGCTGTCGTGATTTCGCTCATCGGCGGCGCTGTCGGCATGGTCGGAGCTGTCACGCTGCTGCGCCTGCTGAGCACCTGGCGTCCCATCCCCAATATCCCGATCAATGTGCCGGTGAATCCGGACGCGATGACCTACGCACTTGCAATCGGACTTGCCATCTTCAGCGGCCTGCTCTTCGGCATCGTGCCGGTGCGGCAGGTATTGCGCAGCGATCCATGGCAGGTCATCCGCTCCGGCGGAGCGACTACCAGCGGCGGCCGGCGTCTGACCGTGCGCGATGTCCTGCTCGGCCTGCAGATCGCCATCTGCGCCGTTCTCGTTACCTCTTCACTGGTAGCCGTCCGCGGGCTCGCCCGTTCGCTCGAAAGCAGTTACGGCATTCAACCGGCGAACGTCATGTTGGCCAAGGTCGACCTGAAGATGGCCGGCTATGAGCGCGACCAGTGGGTGCCGATGCAGAAGAAGATGATCGAGGCTGCGGCGGCCATTCCCGGCGTGACCGCCGTGGGCATTGCCGACAGGCTCCCGCTCAGCATCGGGGGAAGCGACTCCGATGTCTTTTATGACTCGACGACAGATTACCGGCGAACCAATACCGCGACGGATGCGCAGCAGTTCAACGTTTCGCCGGATTATTTCCGGGCCGCCGGAACTACCCTACTGGCCGGACGCATGCTGACCGTGAACGATGTGGATCCGAATCCCCTCGTCGCCGTCATCAACCGCCAGTTCGCAGTGAAGATCTTCGGCTCAGTACAGAAAGCCGTCGGCAGCCACTTCAAAGTCTGGGGAGGCGAGCGCGTACTGGTTGTCGGTGTCGTCGAAAACGGCAAATACGAGACGCTCACCGAGGATCAGAAGACCGCGATGTTCTTTTCCTTTCAGCAGCAGCGCGGTTCCGACACATGGCTGATCGTTCACTCACGGCGCGAGCCGCAGGAGACCGCCGCGGCGCTCTCGCGGGTCCTGCGCGGTCTTGACCCAACACTGCCGTTCGACATCCACACCTGGAACAGCGAGCTCGACTCGGCGCTCTTTGCCGCGCGTGTAGCAACCGTGGCTCTGGGCGTGATGGGAATCCTCGGCACCATGCTTGCGATCACCGGCATCTTCGGCATGGCTTCTTATACGGTGAGCAAGCGGCTGCGCGAACTCGGCATCCGCATCGCGCTTGGAGCCAACCAGAGGAAGGTGCTGGCAGCAGCGCTGGGCCGCTCTTTCCGGCTGCTGGCGATCGGCTCCCTCGCAGGACTCGTACTCGGCGTGATGGCCGCGCGCGTGCTCTCCTCGATCGTCTATCAGGCCACTCCGCGCGATCCCCTGATCCTGGCCGGCGTCCTGGTGACGATGCTCGCCATCGGGCTTGTTGCCACGTGGCTCCCGGCACGCCGCGCTCTGGCCGTCGATCCCATGATGCTTCTGCGCGAGCAATGAGGCAGGGGCAGCGAAACGATGCTGCCCCTGCACTCACACCTATTCAGACCTGTATCACGTATCTAGTTCACGTATTTAGACGTTCGCCGTCTCGCGCTCTTTCAATGCGCCGGCCTCGAGCCCGGGGTTGCGATAGCCCACCTCAGCCAGACGCTTGCCCATCTGCGTGTACATGCTTTGCTCTTCGGGCTGCCATGTTCCGAGGCCGTCGACATAACGGTTGTACATGCTGAAGGCAGCAGCGATCAGAACCGTGTCGTGAATCTCGAGATCAGTCGCCCCTTCTTTGCGTGCGGCTTCGATATCGGCCGGGGTCACCAGCTTGCCGTCCTGCTGCACCTTGCCTGCGATGTGTAGCAGCGTCTTGAGCTTCGCGCTGACAGGCGCCGTTTCAACATCGGCCTTGATCGCCTCGACGGCTTCGAAACCGCCAAGGTGGCTCGCCGCGGCGGCGCCATGGCTGGATGCGCAGAAGTGCGTGCGATTCCGCGAAGAAACGTAGGTGGCGATCAGCTCCCGCTCGCCGGGTGTGAGTGTACCGGGCTCGTGCAGCAGGATATGCGCCAACTCGCGCATGGGCTTGGACGTCTCCGGCCGATAGGCAAAGCCGGCCGCGATTCCGGGGATTCCTTCTGGTAATGCAATGTGTGGCATGACGGATCTCCTGGTGAAGATAGAACGGTAGAAGTTAGTTTTTCCGCGCGAGATATTCGGCGCTGGACGAGATATACCCATCGCGGGCCGTGCGCTTGCCGCGCTCGCGATAGAGGTCCGGATCGTTCGGCTGCTCGGTCCCCAGGCCGTCGACGTAGCGGTTATACATGCAGAATGCAGCGGCGATCAGGATCGTGTCGTGGATCTCGAGGTCGGTCGCACCTTCGTTCCGCGCAGCCGTCACATCTTCCTGTGTAACGAGCTTGCCGTCCTGCTGCACCTTGCCTGCAATCGTGAGCAGCGCCTTCAGCTTGGCGCTGATCTCCGCCTGGAGATAGTCGGTCTTCACCTGCTGCACCAGCGCCTCGTTCCCGCCGAGGTGGGCCGCCGCGATGGCGCCATGAACGTTGTGGCAGAAGGTGGTGCGGTTGCGATTCGACACGTGCGTCGCGATCAGTTCCCGCTCTCCCTTTGTCAGCGTGCTCGGCCCCGTCAACAGGATCTCCACCAGATCGTTCATGGGCCGCGCAGTCTCTGGCCGGAACGCCATCGCTCCGCGTATGCCGATATGCCCCGGGGGCAGCGCGATATGTGCCATTCGATTCCTCACATCCTTGAAGTAAATGCGCCGTTCATCATCGGCCTATCCGCCCAGGCGCGCCTCCACCTTCCGGTGGATTTTTGACACTGCTCAGGGCTCCTGGCCGGTGGCTGGAAGCGGCCACGACCCGGATAACGACGGATCGGCACCTTCCACGGCTGCCGATCCGGTCGGAACCAGCAACAGGCTGAACAGCGCCGCCAGCAGGGATACGCCTGCGAGACCTACGATGAAGACCGGCAAATACGCTCCGGCGCGATCGTAGAGGTGCCCCATCGTCATAGGGCCGGTAGCGCCTCCGATGGCATATGCCGTCCAGGTGAAGCCATAGAGCACCGAAAAATGCCTGCGTCCGAAGTAGCGCGAGAGCAGGTACGGACCCACGTCGGCCTCGCTGCCCAGCCCTATCCCCAGCAGCGTCGCGCCTGTAAGAGACACTGCTGGCGTTTTCGCGTAGGCAAGAATCAGGGTTCCGGCGGCGGAGAGCAGCAGGATGCAGGTCTGGATACGCTGCGCCGGGAAGCGATCGAGGAGATATCCGGAGCAGAGCCTGCCCACAATCCCCGCGCCTCCGCGCACGGACAACGCCAGCGCCGCAGCGGAGGCGGCGATGCCGTGCTCCGTGAGAATCGCCGAGAGATTGGTCACAAGGCCGTTCTCGCTAAAGGCCGAAAGCAGGATGATGATCGCCAGGATCCAGAACGGCCAGCTCCGCAGCGCCGCGCCGATCGTCGCTCCCGGCTCGACATGCTTCTCGATCTGTTGCGCCGGGGCCGGGCGGTTGCGCACCAGCAGCGCGGTCAGCGGAATGCCCAGCAGCGCGATGCTGCCCAGCATCAGGTATGCGCTTCGCCAGCCATGGTGCTGGATCACCCACTGTGTCAACGGCGGGATGATGAGCGCCCCCACGCCGCTGCCCGTAAGAATGAGCGCCAGCGCGAATCCCCGGCGGCGATCGAACCACGTAAGCACCGTGCGGGTGTAGGCAAACTGCGCGGTGCCGTTCGCCGCCAGTCCCAGCACGAAATAGGTCAGATAAAAGCGGCCGATGCCGGACCCCATCCGACTCAGAGAGGCCAGCGCTGCGGCAAAGAGAACGATGGCAGGCAGCAGGATGCGCCGTGGTGGAAAGCGGTCGAGCAGCAGGCCGATCGCGGGCGAGACCAGCGCGCACGTCATTGCGGCGAGCGCGAAGGCTCCGCTCATCGCCTCGCGCTTCCAGCCGAAAGATGCGTGCAGTGGATTGAGAAATAGGCTGAAGGTATAGGGAACGATGGGCGCAAAACTCACCATCACTCCGGCAAACGCAGCCGCAGTCACACCCCATCCGGCATAGTGGATCGAGCTTTCGCTCGCGGCCAGGGAAGACTCTTCGCTCATCGCTTCTGCCCGACTTCTTCCGACTCGGCCTGCTCCTTCTCACTCTGATCCAGCCGCCGCGCCATCGTTGCCAGCAGCTTTGGCCGCGCCGTCGGCCGCGTCCATGGGCACTCCGCTATGCAGATGCCGCACGAGGCCGCCTCCACAAAGAACGGAATGCACTTGTCGAAGTCCACGTACCAGCGCTCGACCCCGCGCACCATCTGCTTTTGCGGCGCGATCGCCGCCGGAGGGCAGGCGTTGGTGCAGACCTGGCAGTTCGCGCAAAAATCATCGGCGCCGAAGATGTCCCGGCCATCGGCGACCAGAGGCATATCCGTCGTAACGCCAGCCAGCCTGACGCCCGCGCCGAAGTGCCGGCTGATGAGAGACCCGTGCTTGCCGAGCTCGCCGAGCCCCGCCGCAATCGCCGGAGGAATCAGCGCGAGCGCGCCTGCGGAAGGCCCCGGATACGGATCGGCCTTATATCCCTGGGCGCGGATCCAGTTCGCGAGCGCATACGACGACCGTGTACCCTTCGCATACTGGTCCCCGACATCGCAGACGCCTACGCCGTTTGTCTCGTCGGATGGAACTTCCTTCAGCCGGTCATAGTTATGCGCCAGCCCCAGCACGATCACCCACGGCTCTTCGATGGTGTATCCCTCAAACACATAGAGAGGGTCCATCGCCGCAATTCCCACGTCATCCGCCTCATGCGTCAGCGCAAACCGTTTCAGCTCTTCCGAGAACTGCTGCGGCGTCGCTGCCGCACGCTCAGCCGCAACCGGAATCAGCTCCGGATAGCTGTATGCGGCCTGGAAGGCCGTTGCCGAGCCTGGGCATTTCCGAGAGTTCTCGCGCGCGACAACCTGCAGGCCGCCCCACGGATGCTTATCGGGCGGATGCCAGAAGAACGGCGAAGGACGGCGCACCTGCGTCTCTCCAAGGCCGTTGATCGCGTTTCCGGATGTCTTGAGCAGGGCCAGAGTCTCGGGCTTCGGCCGGTAGGTTCCGCGCCGGGGACGCCTCGGATTCGGAGGACTCGTCGCATTCGTTGGTGTGGTCACGTTTTCCGCCAAGGGTGGTTCGCGAGGCAGTATAAGGGTGAGCAGATTACCTCGGGTATCGATCAGAAGATGGAGACAAATCCCAACCTGCCGGGGTCCGCAGGTTGACGCCGCTTCTGCCGCCCCATTGAATAAGGGCATGTCGTCTATATTTCTCCCGGCGGGACGAGCGCTGCTTGCCGCTGCTTTCTTCTCTTCTGCCCTGGTAGCTGGCCACGCCCAGACCGTTCATCCCACGCCGAACGGCATGCAGGTGACCGGCAATGCATTCACCATTGAAGTCACCGCACTGCGCGACGACATCCTGCGTGTCCGCGAATGGCGCGAGGACCATCGCCCCGAAGACGCGTCCTGGGCCGTGCTCGCCGATCGCCGCGCCGCCCGCTCTTCGGTCACGGCGACGCCCCATGGCTTCCGCACCAAGTCGGTCGAGATCTCCGTCGATAACGAGATGCGCCTCACCGTCCGCGACCTCTCCGGCAACGTGCTGCAGCAGCAGGCCGAAGCACCCGTCTATGACGGCTCGAACTTCCGCCTCTATATGGACCTCGACAACGACGAGCACTTCTTTGGCCTCGGCGACAAGCCCGGCCCGCTCGACCGCCGCGGCATGAGCTTCGTCGACTGGAACACCGATATCGGCTGGTCCGAATCTACCGACCCGATCTACAAAAGCATCCCCTTCTTTTATTCGTGGCGCGCAGGCCGCGTACTCGGCGTGCTCTTCGATAACACCTGGCGCGCCAGCTTCGACTTCGGCAAGGACCGCGAGCACGAGTACAGCTTCGGCTCCGTCAACGGCCCCATCGATTACTACCTGATGTATGGCCCGTCGCCTGCGCAAGTCACCGAGGACTACGCGTGGCTCACCGGCAATACGCCTATGCCGCCCAAGTGGACGCTCGGCTATCAGCAGTCGCGCTTCTCCTATGTGCCCGAGTCGAACGTGCTCGACATCGCGAAGCACCTGCGCGACGACAAGTTTCCCGTCGACGGCATCGACCTCGACATCGACTACCAGCAGAACCACCGGCCCTTCACCGTCGACCGCCAGAAGTTCCCATCCTTCGAGCAGATGATCCAGCAGCTGAAGGACGAGAACATCCACGTCGTCGCCATCACCGATCTGCACATCGCCAGCCTGCCCAACGCCGGCTACAAGCCTTACGACGAAGGCGAGGCGCAGAACCGCTTCATCAAGATGCCGAACGGCAAGGACTTCGTCGGCTGGGTGTGGCCCGGCAACACCGTCTTCCCCGACTACTCCGCCGCGGACACGCGCGCATGGTGGGGCACACTCTACACCGAGTTCGCGAAGGAAGGCATCGCCGGCTTCTGGAACGATATGAACGAGCCTTCGGTCTTCAACACGCCGAATAAGACGATCCCCGACGAAGCGCTCGAAAATATTCGCGGCGACCAGGACTTTGGCTTCAAAGATCGCGTCACCAACCATCTCGAGATTCATAACATCCTCGGCATGCTACAGACCGAAGGTACCTATGAAGGTCTGAAGACGCTGCGCCCGAACGAGCGCCCCTTTGTGCTCACCCGCGCCAGCTATGCCGGCGGCCAGCGCTACGCCGCCACGTGGACTGGCGACAACAGCTCGACCTGGAATCACCTGCGCCTGACCACACCGACGCTCGAGAATCTCGGCCTGAGCGGCTTCGCCATGGCCGGTGCCGATGTCGGCGGCTTCCTCGGCTCACCGCAGATGGATCTGCTCACCAAGTGGTTCGAGGTCGGCGCCTTCCAGACCATCGATCGCGACCACACCGTGGATACCAGCAAGCCGCAGGAACCCTGGGTCGGCGGCGGCACGCATGAAGCCATCCGTCGCCGTTATGTCGAAACGCGCTACGAGCTGATGCCCTACCTCTACACGACGGTCAAGACCATGTCGCAGACCGGTCTTCCTGTGGTCCGTCCGCTCTTCCTCGACTTCCCCAACGATGCAGCCGACCATCACCCCATCGATCTCGATGCACCCGGCCAGTTTATGTTTGGCGCGGATCTGCTCGTCGCGCCGCCACGCTTTCCTGAAGAGACAGACGACTATCCGGTCATCTTCCCGAAGGGCATCTGGTACGACTACTGGACCGGGGCGCGCATCGAGAAACTTAACGACGCAACCAATCCCGTCACCATCACACCCACGCTCGAAGTCCTGCCCGTATACGCGCGCGGCGGCTCCATCATTCCCGAGCAGCCGCTTACGCAAAGCACCGTGGAGAAGCCGAACGGCCCGCTCACGCTACGTGTCTATCCCGACGCGGAGAAGGCCTGTGCCGGCACCGTCTATGACGACGACGGCATCTCCTACGACTTTGAGCATGGCGCGTCGCTCCGTATGGAGGCGAAATGCACAGCTACGCCCGACGGCCTCACGGTGAGCATCGGCGCGCACCAGGGCAGCTATCCAGCCTGGTGGCGCGAGGTACAGCTCGAGGTATACGGATTCCCGAATCGCCCGAAGGCGCAGTCCGCGGGACAGGATCTGGAAGTGAGACAGGCGCCCACACGGAGCGCATGGCAGATCACCATCCCCGACGACGGCAAGGGTGCGGAGATCCACATCGTGACAAGCGGATCGTAGTCCACCGTTTCACAAAAACAGCCTGCGTTCTTTACGAGCGCAGGCCGTTTTATTTCGAGGATGCGGAGTCTGTATCGGATTCCGTTACAGATTCACGCCACGGGCAATGGCGGCATCCCGAACCGCAGCAATATCCACGGCGCAGGTGATATTCGGTGGTGAAGACGAGATAGGGACCGTCCATGTAATAGTCGCGCCCTTCCAGCAACTGCTCTTCTTCAGGCATATGCTTCGCCTTCGCGCGGCACGGCAGCCAGCGGGAAGAGGCTTACGGGCACGGGCAACGCTGTCTCTTTGGAAGACTCTTCCTGTGCTTCATTCGACGGCCACGTCACCGTCTTCCCCGGAACAGCCGCCGCGCGCTCACCTGGAATCACGATGTCGACAAGGTTCATCGGATCGGCCGCGGCGTAGGTGATCGGCGCCGGAGGCTGCGGCCTGCGGCGCACCTCGCGCAGCATCTCCAGCGCCTCCGGCATCGCAAACTGCTCGCCGCTGAAACTCGAAACGAAGCGCCCACCGCGCACCGTGCCACGCGCCTCCATGCGCCGATACATGCCGACGAGATCCCGCCAGCGCGGCATCGATGTTTCACGGGTTAACAGATCGCGAAAGACCACGCCATAGCGCCGCAGCAGCGTCACACAAGCCGATTCGATCTCCGACTCGCGCCGCTTCGCCGCCTCACCCACACTTTCATCGAACAGCGGAGCCTGCGCCAGCATGCTCCAGCGTCCGGCGGCATTCCGGCTTTGCGCAGCGGAACGCACACGCGCAGGCTGTGCGAATATCTGCTTGCGACGCGGATCCACCAGCTGCCGCAGGCTGTCAAAGCCATCGGCTGTGACCAGCCCGGCAGCCACCAGCTCCCACAACGCCAGCGCCGTCTCTTCTCCCGGCGCGCCGGAAAGCCGCGCCAGCTCTGCCGGGAACATCGCTCCTCGATCGCCGAGACATGAGCGCAGACGATTCGCCAGCGGGCTCAGGCACGCCTCAAGATTCGCCTCGGGTATTTGTCGCTGTTGCAGGCACAAATCCATCCACAACGCCTCTTCGCGCAGAAAGAAGGTGATCGGCGCCATGCCGGTCGGCACGATGCGGCGAGGACCGCCGCCATCCACCGTCGCGAAGGCCGGATGCGGCGAGATGCGCCCCCAGCCGACGACGCCGGTCAACGTCAATGCATCGAGCCAGCGCGGATCGTAGTTCGCCACGCGCTGCGGGAAGATGGACCGCTCCCACTCCACCGCCGGAGCCTCGAATCCTTCGAGCCCGCGGATCGCCTCGAGCAGCCCTTGCTCGCCGGAAAGCTGCCGCTGCGCACCGAGGTGCTGCCAGTCAAGCGCGAAGCGCATGTAGACCGCCGGCGTGACCGGCTCAACCTGCTTGCGGAGTGAGTTCAGAGTCCGCTTGTGGATGCGCTGCAACAGCCGCCGCTCACACCACTCCACATCTTCATCCGCGATCGGCTCGGTGGATGGAGGGTGATCGAAGCATCCACGCAGCATCGTGCCCGAGGTCTCAAGCACCAGCATCTGCTTCCACACTTCCGATGCTGCAACACCGAGCCGCTCGCCGAGGCTCCGCGATGTCACAGGCCCAAGGAGCGCCATCCATCCCTGCATGGCCTTGCGCAGTACCTCGTCCGCGCTCGCGATCTTCGTCGACAGCTCCGCCAGGTATGGATCATGTGCAGCATCCGGCCACAACAGTTTCAACTCCGCCAATCGCTCCGCAGCGGCGATGTATTCCCGTCCCCCGGCCACCACAAGCCCGGCGCGATGATTGCGCTCAAGCGGCGCGAAGAGCGGTCCCCAATGCCTTGTACGCGGATCATCCGTGACATCCTGCGGCACGATCACCAGCGCACATAGCAGGTCATGCAGCTCATGCTCGTCGCGCGGATCGGGCCACACCTGCGCACGCACCTCTTCGATGGCCGCAGGGGAGAGCCGCCCCGCCTCGCCCAGCGCCTGCTCCGGCAGCATGCCGCGCATGGCCACGGCGCGCGCGCGACGTTCCTCAAGCCCAGCCTCATCGAGAAAGGCATTCGGATTCGCATTCAGCAACTCATGCGCGAAGACGGAGGGCGTCGTCGTATCGATGGCTACGCAACGGATTGCGCCAGAGTCCATATCCGCGAGCAGCCTTGTCAGACCTTCGAGATCCATCGCCTCCTGCAGCACATCGCGCATCACCTCGCGCACCAGCGGATGGTCGGGGATCTGGATATCGCCCTCGATGTTCTCGAAGCACGCAGCAGCCTGCGGGAAGACACTGGCCAGAAGATCCTCGGAGCGCGTGCGCATGATCTGCGGAGGCACCTTCCTGCCTTTCTGGAACCGCAACAGTTGCAAACTCCGGCATGCATCCCAACGCCAGCGCGACTTGAAGATCGGCGAGGCCAGTGAAGCCTGCTCCAGCAGCTCCTTCGCGGTATGCGTCGTCAGGAACTGGAAGACATCGCTCAGCGGAAAGCTGTGCTGCTCCGCCAGTGAGATATTGAGCCCGTTATCTGTGGCCGCAGCCTGCAGCTCGAAGTTAAATCCACGACAGAATCGCTTGCGCAGCGCCAGCCCCCACGCCTTGTTGACGCGACCTCCAAAAGGCGCATGCAGGATCAACTGCATACCTCCGCCTTCGTCAAAGAATCGTTCTGCAACAATCGTGGTTACAGATGGCACCGTGCCCAGCACCGCACGCCCCGCGGCCACGTAGCCAATCATCTGCTCGGCTGCGGAGTCATGCACCGCGCATGTCTCCTTGAGCCATGCAGTCGTCGCCGCGACCTCCTCATGCGACTGGCTGATATAACCCGGCTCGACATTCGGCGTGCGCGCATCGATCTCGCAGCGCAGCGCGGAGACGAACTGCGACAACTCCCACGTGCGTTGCGGCGCTTCGCCCGTCCAGAAGGGCAGGCTCGGCGGCTGCCCGTGTGCGTCTTCCACATGCACGTGCCCGCTCGATTCGATCTTCTGAATGCGCCAGCTGGTATTGCCGAGCAAAATCACATCGCCGGGCGACGAATCCACCGCGAAATGCTCGTCGAGCGTCGCAATCTGCACGCCCTCCGGTTGCATGATGACGTGAAACAACGGCAGATCGGGAATCGTGCCGCCGTTTGTCACGGCAACGATACGCGCCCCGCGCCGCGCCTGAATCTGCCCATGCACGCGGTCGCGCAACAGGTACGACCCATAGCGTCCGCGGCTCGATTCAATGCCTTCGCTCAGCAGACAGAGCGCCTCGTCGAACTCCGCCCAGGTGAGATCGCGATACGGCTGCGCCCGTTTGAATAATTCAAATAGCCTCTGCTCCTCCCAAGGCTCGGCCGCGCAGGCCGCGACGATCTGCTGCATGAGCACATCGACCGGCTTGGCAGGAATCTCCAGGCGATCGAGCACGCCGCAGCGCATCGCGCGCGTCAGCGCCGCCGTCTCCATCAGGTCGTCGCGCGTCGTCACGAAGAAGCGGCCCTTCGGCGTCGCACCACGCCAGTGTCCTGCACGGCCCACACGCTGCATCGCCACGCCGATCGCGCGCGGCGTGTTGATCTGGCAAACCAGATCGACAGAGCCGATATCGATGCCAAGCTCCAGCGAAGCCGTGGCCACCAGCACACGAATCTCACCCTCTTTCAATCGCCGCTCGGATTCAAGCCGCAGCGCGCGCGAAAGGCTGCCGTGATGCGCGGCAACGTTCTCCGTGCCGATCAGCTCACCCAGCGCGAAGGCCAGCCGCTCCGCCATGCGCCGCGTGTTCACGAAGACCAGCGTGGAACGATGCTCGGCCGAGAGCTCGACCAGCCGCGCGTAGATGCTCTCCCACACGCCCGTCGTCGCCACCGAACCAAGCTCTTCGTTCGGAATTTCAATCGCCAGGTCGAGCGCGCGCCGCTGTCCGGTCTGCACGATTTCGACTTCCGCGCCGCGCGAGCCGCCAAGAAAATCCGCAACCAGCGCGATAGGATTCTGCGTGGCCGAGAGCCCGATGCGCTGCGGCGCAGTGTGCCCAAAGATGAAATCACCCGGCGCGAGCGGATTCTCGCCAGCCACTAGCGCGTCCAGTCTCTCCAGCGAAAGCGCCAGGTGCGAACCGCGCTTGTCGTCGGCCACCGCATGGATTTCATCCACGATCACCGTGCGCACGCGGCGCAGGTTCTGCCGGCTCTTCTCAGACGTCAACAGGATGTAAAGCGACTCTGGCGTCGTCACCAGAATGTGCGGCGGCTGCCTGAGCATGGCGCGCCGCTCGGCCGGCAGAGAGTCGCCGGTACGCACCGCAGCAAGAATCGGTGGACAGAGATAGCCGCGGGTCATCGCCAGTTCCTGGATCTCGCGCAGCGGCGCTTCGAGGTTCTTCTGCACGTCGTTCGAGAGCGCCTTGAGCGGCGAGACATAAACCACCTGGGTCGCCGCATCCAGCCGCCCCTCGACCGCTTGCCGCAGCAGTGAATCGATCGCGATGAGAAACGCCGCAAGCGTCTTGCCGCTGCCGGTGGGCGCGGAGATGAGCGCCGGCTTGCCTGCCAGAATGTGCGGCCAGCCTTCCTCCTGCGGCTCGGTGGGCGTGCCGAAGCGGCGCACGAACCACTCCTGCACCACCGGATGCGCCCAGCGCAGGCTCGCGGGCACGGAAACAGGCGGGGAAGGCAGTTCAGAGGGTGGCATTCGGCTATTCTAGACCGATTTTCGTCTCCTCTTCGCCTTCAACAACTTAGCTCCGATGCCGCCTCATCCGTAAATTGCCCTGACGAAATCTTTAGAAAGCCTTGCAGCGGCCCTTATGAGCAAGGAATTTGAATCAGAGGTGCCGGGATCTCCGGCGGAGGACATATGAGTAGCTTCCGTACCTGCCGTCCGCTTCTTGTTGACGCCACGCAATGCCAGGCTGACCAGACCATCACCACGGATATGGGTTTTCGCCATGTGCGCCGCGGGCAGTGGATCATCAAGGGCGAAGACGGTGAGTGCTACATCGTGGACGACGCCTTCTTTCAACGCACCTTCCTGCCCTTCCAGACCTACCCGTGGGAAACAGCCGAAGAGAGCCGCAGCTACGGTGCCTGAGCTCGCGCAGAGGGTTCCTGGTAAACCTCCCATCCGCAGCTTCTTCTGAATCTCCAGTCATGCAGCGAGCACGTAAAATGCGGATATATGCCCGCATCCGCAACGCTGAGCGCGGAAGACCGCGCCCGCCGCATTCGCCTGCTGCTTTTCGATGTTGACGGCGTCCTCACCGACGGCGGCATCTGGCTTTTTCCCGCGCCTCCGGCTGCGCTCTCCACTGCCGCGCACGCCGAGTCACTGGCCGACAAGGGCGGCTTCGCCTTCGCATCGAGCACCATGATTGAGGCCAAGGGCTTCAACGCACATGACGGCTCCGGCGTCTCGCTCGCACGCCTTGCCGGCATCCGCGTCGGCATCATCACCAAACGTGTGTCCGAGGCCGTGTCTCTGCGCGCGCGCGACATGCGCCTCGACCACGTCTACATGGGACAGGCCCACAAGATGCAGGCCGTCGAGGAGATGATGGCGAAGGAAGGTGTCACGCTCGAGGAGATCGCTTACGTCGGCGACGACATCATCGATCTGCCTGTCATGCGCGTCTGCGGACTGGCCATCGCCGTCGCCAGCGCGCGTCCGCAGGTGAAGGCCGCGGCACACTGGGTCACGCCCAGCCCCGGCGGCCATGGCGCAGGCCGCGATGCGGTTGAGTTCATCCTCGAAGCCAAGGGCGTGCTCGATGAGACCATCGAGCGCTACATTGAAGAGCGCAGCCCGGGTTCAGGACACACCGCGCAATGAAGCCGGAGCAGACGCGCTCACTCCGCGCATCCTCTCTACGCGCACCATGGGCTCTCTTCTGGGTCGGCTTCCTCGTGCGCGTGCTCTACATCACTGTCGCGCACACCTATCGCTTCCCTGCCTACGCCGATCACTTCAAGTTCGGCTATGAGATGGGACGCGTCGCGCGCGCACTGGTTACCGGCTTCGGCTATGCCGATCCTTTTAACTGGCACACCGGCCCCACGGCGTGGGTGCCACCGGCCTATCCGCTGCTCATCGCCGGGGCGTTCAAGCTCTTCGGCGTCTACTCCCTCTTCGCGGGTTGGGTGCTCCTTGTCATCAACAGTCTCTTCAACGCGGCGGCTGCAGTGTGGATCTACGAGATCGCCGCGCGCTGCTTCAACCGCAAGGTCGCGGTGTGGTCGGGCTGGATCTGGGCACTCTACCCGACAGTAATGGAATACGCCACGCGCTGGGTGTGGGAGACGGCCATCTCCGCCGCGCTCTTTACCGCGGTGCTGCTGCTGGCGCTGCGCATGCGCGGCATCGGAGAAGCATCTCGCCGCGAAGCCACGCTCGGCCAATGGCTTCTCTTTGGACTGCTGTGGGGTGTGCTCGCGCTCTCGAACTCGACGCTGCTCCTCTTCCTGCCCATCTGTGGATTATGGCTGCTTGCGGGCAGCGCAAAGCTTCCACAGGCGATCGCAAAGGCCACGGCCGCAGGCATTCTCTGCATTGCCATCATCGCGCCGTGGATCATTCGCAACGAACGCGCCCTGCATGCCTTCGTACCCATGCGCTCGAACTTCGGCGCGGAGCTTTACGCAGGCAACGGCCCCGGCTCCATGGGTTTCCGCTACGGCGCCCTCATTGGCCTGCCCGAGCAGGAGCCGCAGCATAAGCTCTACAAGCAGCTTGGCGAAATCGAGTACGTGCGCGAGCACGGCCAGCTTGCCAAGGCCTATATCGCTGCGCATCCCGGACACTTCGCAACACTCTCGCTCGAGCGCTTCGATTTCTTCTGGGCCAGCGTGCCTCATCCTACCGACAAGCACTGGTTTCTCGACTTTCTCCGCCAACTCGATTACTGCCTGCCCAGCATCACCGGTGTGCTCGGACTGCTGCTCGCGCTCAAGCGGCGCATCCCTGCAGCCGGACTCTTCGCATGGGCCTTCGCGCTGCTGCCGCTCACGTATTATTTCGTCACCGTGGAGGCACGCTTCCGGCATCCGCTCGAGCCGCTCATCGTGATCCTCTCGGTCTATCTCTTCCAATCCGCCGAACGGCGCCGTATTCCGGCTGCGCGGGCATAACGGGAATTCGTGACAGCTACAGTTACAACATCGAACCGCTTTCGCGCCCCCTGGGTTATCTTCTGGGCCGGATTCCTGCTGCGCGTGCTGGTCATCACCATCGGCCACACCTATAAGATCCGTCTCGCGCAGGATCACTTCCAGTTCGGCTGGGAGATGGGCCGCATCGGCCGCGCGCTCGCCACAGGCTACGGCTATGCCGATCCTTTCGTTGGGCACACTGGTCCCACCGCGTGGGTTCCGCCGCTCTATCCGTTGCTCATCGCCGGTGTCTTCAAGCTCACCGGCGTCTACACCGCGTTCTCGGCATGGATTCTCCTCACGCTGAATAGCCTCTTCTCCGCCGCGACCGCGCTCTTTATCTACGAGATTGCCACACGCTGCTATAACCAGCGCGTGGCAAAGTGGTCGGCCTGGCTTTGGGCCGTGTACCCCGCCGCGCTGCAGTACGCCATCCACTGGGTATGGGAGATGTCGCTCACCGCGATGCTCTTCACCTGGGCACTGGCACTGGCGCTGCGCATGCGCAACATCGGCGAGAGCGAGACGGATACAGACGCGCAGTCAACCGCGCGTTGGCTCGGGTTCGGACTGCTGTGGGGCCTCATCTCGCTCTCGAATGCCACGCTGCTGCTCTTCCTGCCGATTTGCGGGCTCTGGATTCTCTTCGGCGCACAGCGTCTCACGGCCTCCATCGGCAAGGCTGCGCTTGCGAGCGTCGTCTTCCTCGCCATTCTCACGCCATGGATCGCCCGCAATGCAGCAGTCTTCCACAAACTCATCCCGATCCGCGGCAATATGGGCGCGGAGATGTACGCAGGCAGCGGTCCCGGCTCGAACGGCTTTGCATTCATGGCTACCCTGCCGCTCGAAGAGCGCAACCCGGAGACAATGCGCTACAAGGCTCTCGGCGAAGTCGAATACGTGCGCCAGCAGGGCGAGAAGTGGCATGCCTACATGACCACGCACCACGCGCACTATGCGGCGATCTCGCTCAAGCGCTTCTACTTCTTCTGGGCCAGTGTGCCGCATCCAGTCGAGAAGCATGCCGAGGGCGAGTTCTTCCGCGAACTCGACTACGGCTTCCTGAGCGTCGCCGGCGTGCTGGGCCTGCTCTTATCGCTGAAGAATCGCATCGCGGCTTCGGGCCTCTTCGCCTGCGCCTTCCTGCTGCTGCCGCTCACCTACTATTTTGTAACCGTGGCTGCACGTTTTCGCCATCCGCTGGAGCCGCTCATCGCCATCTTCACCGTGTACCTGTTCCAGTCCGCGCAGCCGCGCAGAAAGCATGAAGCAGCATGAAGACTCTTGCCCGCGATGAGTTCCGCGCGCCGTGGCTGCCCTTCTGGATCGCGCTCGCCGTGCGCATCGTCTACATGACGGTCGCGCACACCTGGCGCTTCCCCGCGATTGAAGACCACTTTTCCTTCGGGCATGAGATGGGCCGCATCGGCCACGCGCTCGCCACAGGCTACGGCTACGGTGATCCCTTCCACGGACACACCGGACCCACCGCATGGCTGCCGCCTGTCTATCCTCTGCTCATCGCCGCCAGCTTCAAGCTCTTCGGCGTGTACTCGAACCTCTCTGCGTGGGTGCTCCTGGCTATCAACAGCCTCTTCTCCGCACTTACTGTACGTACCGTGTGGGAGATCGCTCGGCGCTCCTTCAGCCGCAGCGTGGCCACATGGTCCACGTGGATCTGGGCGATCTATCCGGCAGCCATGCAGTACGCCGTCAAGTGGGTGTGGGAGACGGCGCTCACCGCGTTTCTCTTCTCGCTGGTGCTGGTGCTCGCGCTGCGCATGCGCGGCATAGGCGAGGAACGCCATGAGTCTCCGACGCTCGGCGAATGGCTAGGCTTCGGCTTTGTCTGGGCCGTCATCGCACTCACCAATCCTTCGCTGCTGCTCTTCCTGCCTATCTGCGGGCTGTGGATCGTCTTCGGCTGCCCGCTGCGCGACTGGCAGTCGCAGGCGGTGAAAGCCGTCGCCGCCGCGCTGATCTTTATCGCCTGCGTCGCGCCGTGGACCTATCGCAACTGGAAGTCCCTGCACGCCTTCGTGCCGCTGCGCTCGAACTTCGGTGTGGAGCTCTATCTCGGCAACGGTCCCGGCTCGGACGGCCTCGAGATGGGCTTCGAGCATCCCTACATGGACCCCGGCCAGTTTGCGCTCTATCGCTCGATGGGCGAGGTGCCTTACTCGAAGATGCGCGGCGACAAGGCGAAGGCCTACATCGGCCAGCACGTCGGCCACTTCCTGCACATCAGCCTGCTGCGCGCCTACTACTTCTGGGCTGGACTGCCCCGCACCACCACGCGCGGCGTCATGAAGGAATACGGGCCGGACATCAACTTCGACATCACCACGCTGCTCGGGCTCTTCGGCCTCGCGCTCGCATTGCGCCGTCGCATCCCGGCTGCGGGCCTCTACGCCTGCGCCTTCGCCGTACTGCCACTTACCTATTACGCAGTGACCATCTCGGCGCGCTTCCGCCATCCGCTGGAACCGCTGATGGCGATCTTCACCGTGTACCTCATCCAGAGCGCGGAGAAACGCTGGACGATCTGGCCTTGGCGGTAACAGCCTTTTCGATCTTTGTCATTCCGACCGGGAGCGATCGTAGAGAGCGCAGTGGAGGAACCTGCAGTTCTCTTCAGCAAGCAAGGATAAGCGTGCCCCGTCCAAGCTCCGCCTGGGCGGGAGAACAACATACCCCGGATCGCGACCAATGGAAGCGGAGGCCGAAGGCGGATCGCCCTGCGTGTAGCAGCTTAAGGCTCGACCTCTTTCGGCTTCTGTGCGTACCAGGCCTTGGCATATTTCCAGTGGATATATACCGAGTGGTTCAGGTGATAGATCAACCCCTGCGTGCCATCGAGAAAACCCAGCCGGAAGAAGTAATTCTTCACGAAGGTCATCACCGGGTTCAGCACTCCAAGCCACAAAAAAGCACCCAGCGACTTGCCCTTGCCGCGTTTCACCAGCGCGTAGATATTCTCCGAGCTGTAGTCGTTCATGTGGCTCAGGTATAGCTCAAAATCCGGATACGCGTAGTGGATCAGGTCAGCCTTGAGCGTGCCCTTCGGCCCCTCGAACTGCGGCGTGCCATGCGGACCCACACCTGTCTCCATCACCGCCGAACCGCGGCGGAAGAGGCGCAGCTTGTGGTCCGGATAGAAGCCACCGTGGCGAATCCAGCGATCCATAAACAGGTTGAGGCGCGGCACCCAGTAGGCCTCGTACTGCGGGTTCTGGATCGTCTCCTGGATCTCCTTCGCCAGCTCCGGACTCACCACCTCGTCCGCGTCCAGCAGCAGGATCCAATCCTTCGTGCACTTGCCGATGGCGATCGTCTTCTGCTCGGGATGTCCGCGAAAATCGCGGTTGAAGGAGTGGCGCGCACCAAATTCGCGGGCGATCTCCGGGGTGCGATCCACCGAGCCGGAGTCGACGATCACGATTTCATCGGCCCAGCGGACGCTTGAAAGGGTGCGCGGGAGGTTCTTCTCCTCGTTGCGCGCGATCATGGCGATGGACAGCGTGGCAGGCATCTTCGCTTTCAGTTATATCGCGTCCCTACCTTCGGCCGCCCCCGCCTCTATGAAAACAAAGCGCTTCCACGCAACATCACGCCTCAATCGGTGTCCCTTCCGTTAGATGGGACAAATCTCCGTTTTGAAACCAGATGCCTGGAGACAAATCCCTGCGCCAGCACTGCTTCGATTGCTTTGCCCGCTCATCTAATCTGATATCGGATCATCTGGAATTTGCCTGGCCCGCGGAAGCCTCGTCGCGGGTTCTTAGAGGAAGAGATCGTGTCGTACCGGAACGCCCCCACTTTTCTCCAGCGCCTGCGCCTTCTGAGCCTGATTGCCCTGTTTGTCGCCTGCGTCGCGCCGCAGCCCGCGCTGGCCAGCAGCAAAGACCCGCACTTCGATTACGCAAACCCCATCCAGAGCGACCCGATCCGCGATCCACAGATCACCAAGGTCGGCGACACCTGGTACATGACCGGCACTGCCTTTCCTTTCTTTGACGGCACCTCCGCCGGCCCCATTCCCGGCGTCAAGCTCTGGTCCTCCACCGACCTGACCCACTGGAAAGACCTCGGCCTCCTCATCACTCCCAGCAAGGACCACTGGTACCGCCGCCGCTTCTGGACTCCCGAGCTCTTTCCGTACAAGGGCAAGTGGTACCTGACCTTCTCCTGCCCCTTCGGCGAGACGCCGGACAGCCCCGAGAGCATCGCTCTCGCCGTGGCCGACAAGATCACCGGCCCCTACAAGGTGCTCACCGAGGACAAGCCACTCACGGAAGGCAACGGCGCAACGCTCTTCCAGGATGACGACGGCAAAATCTATCTCTTCCGCGATGGCGTCACCGCCACGCAGGTCGACCTGGCAAACGCCGCCACCATCGGGCAGCCATTCCCGGTCATCCAGCCCGGCACCGATGGCGCATGGGATGGCCCCGCCAAGGGAGGGCCATCCGTCGGACTCGAAGGCCCGACCGTGATGAAGCACGGCCACACCTACATCCTGCTGTATTCCTCCTGGGGACGCGGCTACGAGGTGGGGGAGGCAACCGCCGATACCATCAGCGGCCCCTGGCGCAAATCACGCAACAATCCGATCTACGGCGCGCAGGATGAAGAGTGGGCGAAGATCTATAAACACGCCTACACGCAGAAATCTGACGTCCCCTACGGCCAGCTCGGACACGGCTCGCCCTTCATCGGCCCGGACGGCGACCTGTGGTTCGGCTGCCATGGCTATCTCAAAGGCAAAGGACAGCTGCCGCACCTGGTCATCACTCCCATGCGCATCGATCGCGACAGCGTAAAGATGGTAGCCACGTGGACGCCGCAGGTCGTCTTCTATCCGAAGAAGTTCCACGTGCGCCCCACGGACACGCGTCTCGCCTCACCCGACCTCGAAACGCTGGCGGATCAGTAGCTCAGGGCTCAGATAGAGCCTCAACCGCCCATCCAAGCCCGCTTCTGGCTTGAGTGGGGAAGCACAAACTCCAAACAGCTTTGTCATTCCGACCGAAGCGACCGCAGGGAGCGCAGTGGAGGAACCTGCAGTTCTTCGCAAGATAGGGTGATTTCTGCGCTCCCCCAAAACAGAGCCTGGATGGGGTATCAGTATCCTCGTTTGTGCAAAGAGAACTGCAGGTTCCTCCACACCGCGAGACGAAAGACGTCTCGCTCCAGTCGGAATGACAGTTTTTCTACGCCTTTGTCCCCGCCCCGACTGAATCGCGACCGACGGGAGCGGGACCCGAAGGCGGATCGCCTGCGCGAAGCAGCCGAAGACAAACGCCTGGACGGCCAGTCCCTACTTGAGCGTCAGTACGATCTTGCGCGCGTCGCCGCCGGTTGAGCTCATCACGATCTCGCCATCGCTGCGCCGGATTACGCTGGGAAACTTTTCGCCCCATTCGACCAGCACAATGCTATCCGGCGTAGCCAGGTCATCGAGACCGAGAGTGTCGAGCTGCCGTTCTCCCTCAATCCGGTAAAGGTCGAGGTGGTAGAGGTCCACCGGCGTCTTGCCCCCGCCATGCGCGCCCTTATACTCGCCTTCATACTCGTGGATCAGCGTGAAGGTCGGACTCGTCACCTCGTCCGGATCGGCCGCGTTCAGCGCCTCGGCGATACCCTTTACCAGCGTCGTCTTGCCAGCGCCCAGGTCTCCACGCAGGATGAGAAACTTCGGCGGCGTGAGCAACGCGGCAATCTTGTGGCCAGCCGCGATCGTTTCCGCGGCAGAGGTCGTGGTGAACTCATAGGTCTTCACGCCTGCGGCCTTCGCGACAGCTTCGGCCTTTGCGTTCTCGGTCGTCGTCATCGAACCTCCAGGGAGTCCAGAGTATCCTGCGGCAGGCCTGCGAGCCATGTGAATCCGGCCTCGTCCTGCGGTGAAAAGCGATACGCCCGCCACAGATGCGCGACCGTATCGGTAGCCAGCAACGTGCGCTCGTCCTGCTCGCGGACAGCGAAATCCGCTGCGAGCCCGTGCAAATAAACAGCCGCGTTCACCGCTTCGGTTACCTGTCTGGGATGCTGCGCCAGCAGCGCCGCGACGATGCCGGTGAGAATATCTCCGCTACCGCCCTTGGCCATGCCGGGATTGCCCGTCGTATTCACCGCGATCTGGCCATCAGGCTGAGCCACGAGTGTACGCCATCCCTTTAAAACCAGTGTTACGTGATGCTTCGCCGCAAACTCCCGGGCCAGCGTCTCGCGCTTCGCCTGCACATCCTTCGTGCTGATCCCTGCGAGCCGTCCCATCTCGCCCGGATGCGGCGTGAGCACAATCGTCCGGCCGCGCCCATCGAGCTTATCGGGATGCTTCGCCACGATATTCAGCGCATCGGCATCGAGCACCAGCGGAATCTTTACCCGGTCCAGCAGCGTCAATACCAGCTTTTCCGCTGAAGGCGATTGCCCCAGGCCCGGACCGATGGCCAGCACCGTGATCTTATCGAGCAGCGCGTCTAAATCTACGCGCTTGAGGTCAAAGCCACCATCGGAATCCTCAGGCAGAGCCGCCGTCATCAGCTCGGGGGTGATCGCAGCCACCTGCGGCAGAATCGACTCGGCCACCGCCGTTGTCACCAGCCCAGCGCCTGCCCGCAGCGCGGCCAGCGACGCCATCGCCGGAGCACCCGACTTGCCGCGCGCTCCTCCCACGAGCAATACATGGCCGTAGATGCCCTTGTTGCTGTCCGCCTGCCGCGGCCCGTCGAGTGCCACCTTCGACGCCCCAGTCCACGTCAGGTTCAGCTCCGACCGGATGGCTGCATCCGGCGATCCGATCGGCGCGACGACGATCGGCGCATACACCGACCCGCAGAGATTGCCGCAGACATGCGCCGCCTTGGGCGCGGTAAAGGTAACAACCGCATCGGCACGAAAGGCGCCTTCCACGGCGAACTCCCGCGAGTCCGCGTCCCAGCCCGAAGGCAGATCGACCGCAACCACCGGCGTCTCGAGCGCATGCACTCGATCCCGCAGCGCCGCAGCCGTACCCCGCAACGGAGGCTGGAACCCTGTGCCGACCACTGCATCGAGCAGCAGGTCCGCATTCTCAAAAAGCTCGCGCACCTCAGGCTTGTCGAGATCGGTCTCTTCGCCAATCAGCACCGGCGTCAATCCCATCTCGTCGAAGGCGATCTTCGCATCGCCTTGGATGGCAGCTGGATCGCCAAGCAGCAAAACATGCACCTGCCGTCCGGCAGCGATCAGCTCACGCGCAGCGATGAAGCCGTCCCCACCATTGTTGCCTCTGCCGCAAAGCACCAGCACCGAAGCAGCGGAAGAAAACTCGCGCAACACAAAGCGCGCCACCGCCGCACCGGCACGGCGCATGAGGTCGATCGGGGGCACACCATATTGCTCGGACGTCACACGATCGGTGGCCCGCATCTCGTCCGCTGAAAGAATCCGCATCTCGTTTCGCATCCTAACTGATTCGAGATGCACGAACTGCCATAACGGACGGTGGCACCGCGAGAAATCTCTGAAAAAGAAAACGGCCTCTGCTTTGCAGAGGCCATTCCAGTGGAGATGAAAAACCGCGACCAACGAGAGCGAAGGCGCGACGCGCGAAAGGCCTGGACGGCGAGTCCCGCGACCAAAGGGAGCGGGAGCCGAAGGCGAAAGGCCTGGACGGCCAGTCCTACTGGGGAGCGCCTTGAGCGGTGGAAGCCGCGGCCGGACTCATCGGCTCATTCGGCTGCTTCGAGGCGAAGTAGCTGTGATCCCAGAGGTTGCGGTAGAACACGCCGGTCAGCTCCGCTGCCTTGGGGCCGAAGGTCGGACGTCCGCCCTCGAGGAAGAACACCGTTACGATGCGGCCGTACTGCGTATCCGCATAGGAGGCGAACCAGCCGAAGCGCGTGCCATTGTCAGAGCAGGTGCCGGTCTTGCCCATCACCGGGAACTGGCTGAAGTTGGCGCGCAGCGAGCGGGCTGTGCCGTATTGCACCGCGGCCTGCATCCCATCCTGAATCTCAGGAATGATGCGCGCGATGTCGAGCGTACGCTTGATCTTGGGCTGGAAGTTCAGCACCTGGTCAGGCGAGGTCGGATGCTGCAGGTAGTAGAGCGTGCCGCCGTTCGCAATCGCCGAGACCAGCGCGCCGAGCTGCAGCGGGGTCATCGAGACGCTCTCGCCGAAGGAGCACATGCGACCTACGCCGCCGCGATCCTCAGGCAGCACCTGGTCGGGATACACACCGAGCTGCTCACCGGGAATGTTGTAACCGGCCAGCTCGCCCAGACCGAACTGGTTCGCATAGTGGCGCACGCGCTCGAAGCCGAGGCGACGACCGACCGTCTCAAAGTAGAGGTTGTTCGAGTGTGCCAGCGCCTCGGTGAGGTCCATGTGGTACGAACCGCCGAGATTCACCTGCGTGTCCTTGGTGATGATTCCCTCTTCGAGGGCGGCCAGCGCGACCGAAACCTTGATCGTGGAGCAGGGCTCGGCGCCGCTCGAAAGAGCCAGCTTCTGGTTCACCATGGCGAGGATGCGGCCATTGCTCGGATCGATCGCAACCGCTGTACCGTTCATGTTGCCGAGCGCGGCAATCGCCGCCTGGCGGACGACCGGATCTTCACCGGTCGTAATGTCGCCCTGGGTCTGATCGATGTCGGTAAAGGAGCTGGCATAAAAGCGCTCACCACCGCCGCGGCGGACGACCAGGTTCGCACGGCGCAACCGTGCGCCTCCACGGGTGCGGGTACGAACGACCGTGGTCGAGGCCACGCGCCGGCTGTGCTGGCTGCTGGTGATATGCTTTGCCGCTGTGGCGGATTCATGTACGCGGGCCCGGTGACGGACGGGATGATGCGTGGTCGCGGAGCCGGCACGGCAGAGCGTGGAGCCGGCAAAAGCCATGGCGAGCACGAAAAGGAAAATGCGCTTCATTGAAATCCCATCCTCGAGCTCATCCCTGAGCCCGATTCCCCAAAATCCGATCCCTTAAGCCTGATCGTACGCAGAAACGGGAAAGGCGAAATGCCTAAATTTATGTAGGACTCATCGGCAATGACCAAAAGCGTCAACAGGCTCACGCTAAGGTTCTTGCCGGTCCCATTGGAAAAAGAGACCCCTGCCGGGGTCGCGGAAGATCTACCGGTAAAAACCCCGCGGCAGACGCAGAGTTCCGCCAGGCTCCACTCACCGGCTCAAATCACGTGCGTTTCGGGGTAGAGTCGCCTCTATCCAGTGTATCGTGGCGCCCCCGACGGCCTTTTGATCGGGGCGAAAAGCCTTCCAATGCGCCTATTCGTGTTGCGGTTCTGTTTCTGCCTCGAAATTGTCATTCCGACCGAAGTGACCGCAGGGAACGCAGTGGAGGAACCTGCAGTGAGGCTGCTCACTCCAGAAATCCCTCGAAGTGCGGGCAAAACTGCAGGTTCCTCCACTGCGCGAGATGAGAACGGTCTCGCTTCGGTCGGAATGACACGCTTCCCCTAAAAATCCTGACGAATGCAGCCTGTCAGAAACATGTCGATAACGGCTAGAAGCTGTTTCCCCGGCGCAGATATGCCGGGATGTCCAGGCTTTCGCCGTTTTCGTCCTGGTGAACGTCCGCAAACGGATCGGGCACCGGCGCGGACGCTTCGTACGCCGGTTGCGTATAGGTCGGCTCCGCTACGGCAACGACCGGCTCGGCCACCGGGGCGACATGCGCCGCAGAGGCTTCTTCCTGAACCTGTTCCTTCGCCGGAGCCTGCACCGCGTCCCGCATGGAAGTCGTGTAACCCGATTCGTCGTCCGAATCCTCACTGGCAAAGCGCGGCCGTACCGGCGTCGAGCTGATCTCCACCTGCTCATGCGCATGGCCGATCGGCTCCCGCAGCGCCTGGTTCAGCATCCGCTCACGACGCTCTGGCGCCTCGGCCTGCTTGAAGCCGGTGGCGATCACCGTGATCTTCACGTCGTCGCCCATGTTCTCGTCGAGCACCGCGCCGAAGATGATGTTCGCCTCTTCGTGCGCCGCGTTCTGGATAAGCGTCGAGGCCTCGTTCACCTCGCTCAGCTTGAGCGAGCTGGAACCGCTGATGTTGATGAGGATGCCGCGCGCGCCGTCGATCGCGCCGGCTTCGAGCAGCGGCGAGGCCATGGCGGCCATCGCGGCGTCGACCGCGCGGTTCTCGCCCGAGCGCTGCGCCGTGCCCATCACCGCGTAGCCCATGCCCGCCATCGTCGTCTTCACGTCGGCAAAGTCGCGGTTGATGATACCGGGGATGGTGATGATGTCCGAGATGCCCTGCACGCCCTGGCGCAGCACGTCGTCAGCGATGCGGAAGGACTCGAAAAAGCCCGCGTCTTTGGCTACCGCAAGCAGCTTCTCGTTCGGGATCACGATCATCGTGTCTACCGATTCGAGCAGCTCCTGCATGCCGCGCTCGGCCTGCGCCATACGGCGCTTGCCCTCGAAGCTAAACGGCCGGGTGACCACGGCAACCGTCAGCGCGCCCATCTCACTCGCCAACGAGGCAATGACCGGAGCCGCGCCGGTGCCCGTGCCGCCGCCGAGACCGGCGGTGACGAAGACCATGTCCGCACCCTCGAGCGCCTCGATGATCTTTTCCGAATCCTCCAGAGCCGCGCGGCGGCCGATGTCCGGATTCGCGCCTGCGCCCAGGCCGCTGGTCAGCTTCGTGCCCAGCTGCAGCTTCACCGGCGCCTCGGAAAGCTGGAGCGCCTGGCGATCGGTGTTGGCGGCGATGAATTCAACGCCCTCGACCCGGGCCTGGATCATGCGATTGACCGCGTTACCACCACCGCCGCCGACGCCGATCACCTTGATCCGTGCGCCGCGCGGAACCTCGTCAAAATACTGAATGCGAATCTCTTCCGGGTAGCTCATCGGCTCCGACTCCTTCTGAATCCTCTACTGCTGAACTGCTTTCGATCTCTCTTGCTGCACTTCTTCAACTTACAAACTTCCGGCAAAAATCGCGCGCAGCTTGGCGCGCAGGCTGCTGTCTTCCGCCGCTCGAATAATACTGGTGCGATGTGTATAGAGCAGCGCACCGATCAGCGCCGAGCACTCCGGCTGCGCCAGCTCATCCGGCATCTTCGAGAGCGGCACCGGTGAGCCGATCCGCGCGGGCACGCGCAGCAGGCTCTCCGCCGTATCTAGCAGGCCCGGCAGACGCGCTCCGCCGCCCGTCAGCACGCATCCGGCGCCCAGCGCCTCGAGCACCCCGCCCTGGCGAAGGTTATCGCGCAGCATGTGAAAGAGCTCGCGTGCGCGCGGCTCGAGGATCTCGCAGACCATGCGCTGGCGCACCGTGCGCGGCTCATGACCAGGCAGGCCGGTTACTTCAATCTCCGCGCTGGTCGAGACCGCGGTCACCACCGCGTGGCCGTAATTGCACTTGATCCACTCCGCCTCGGGCGGCGTCACATGCAGACCGGCAGCGAGATCGTTCGTAAAGTGGTCGCCACCGATCGGAATCACCGAGGTATGCGCCACCGATCCTTCGAAGAAGACGATCAGCTCGCTGGTCGCTGCCCCGATATCGAGCAGGCAGACGCCCAGCTCGCGCTCATCGGCGGAGATCGTCGCCTCGGCCGCGGCCACGGCTTCGAACACCGACTCTGTCACTTCGAGCCCGGCGCGATTGGAGCAGGTCACGACACTTTGCTGTGCTCCCGCCGAGCAGGTCACGATGTGCAGGTTCACTTCAAGCTGCCCACCCACCATGCCCACCGGGTCGTGGATATTCGGCTGGTCGTCGAGGATAAACTGCTGCGGCAACAGGTGGATGACCTCACGATCCTGCGGCAGCGAAACAGAACGCGCACGATCAACAGCGGCACGGACGTCCTCGCGCGAAATCTCGCGCAGGCGATTGCCCAGGCTGATGCCGCCGCGGCTGTTCACTCCGCGGATGTGCGGGCCGCCAACAGCGATCACGCACTTTTCGATCGTCCCATCGGCGCGCTTCTCAGCCAGTGTCGCGGCCTTGTTCACCGCCTCGGCCGCGGGCTTCAGTTCGGCGATCACGCCCTTGCGCATGCCGGCCGCGTCCACAATGCCGTGACCGCGATAGCGCAATGCGCCGTCGTGCAGCTCAGCGATCAGCACACGCGTCTTCGCGCTGCCCATGTCGAGGACGGCAATCAGATTGTCGGACTTCTGGCTCATCGGCCGGCCCTCCGTGCGTGGCGTGGGGCCACGACTGTATGTTTCTTCGCGCCTGCCGGCTTCGCATCCGGCTTTACCGCGGCATCCGCAGGCGCGGGAGCGGAAGAGGCGTCGGGCGCGGGGGCGTTGCCCTTCTTTAGTACCACCTGGCCGTCATACCGCAGGTCGACCGACACCAGCGTGGGATATTGCTGTTCCCACTCGGCTATATGCGACTGATACACCTGGTAGCGCTCCAGGAACTTCTCATCGCCGAAGTGCAGCTGCAGATCGGTGCCTTTTGCCGGAACGGTAGCCCGCGCATCCTCGGCATCCGAGAGATCGATCTCGCTCATCTGGTCGGAGAGATGCTGTCCTCCGGAATCGAGCGCGGCGAGGAAGTTCTGATACAGCTGCATGCGCGCCTTGCGCGCAGCCGGAGGATCTTCCGGCTTGATGCCGGTGACCACCGGGAACGAGAAGTGGCGCGCGGCCATCATCGCCGGGGACATGTCGAGGATCACGCCGTCGGCATCGGCCAGCTTTACCTGGTCCCCGATGCGGACAAAGGCAATCGGCGTGCGCTCGGTGACCGAGACGCGCAGCTCATTCGGCAGAATGCGCATGACCGTCGCGTGCTGTACCCAGGGGATCTCCTCGAGATTCTTCCGGCGCTCCGCCAGCGGCACATGAAAGATATTGCGGCCGATGTCTTCTCCGAAGACCGACAGAAGGTCTTCCCGGCTGAGCTGGCTGTTGCCGACTGTCTGTACATCGGCGGCCGAATCCATGCGGAAGCGCGGATCAGTATTCAGAAAGTGCTGCACGGAGAGGAATAGAGCCACGCCTCCGGCCAGCACCACGAGTCCGGCCACGGCCAGCCCGATACGGCCCAGACGGGTCTGCGTCCAGAGCGGCAGAAACCCCTTGCGAATGGGAACGCGGCGACGGGTGCGAAGAAAGGGCTCGTCTTCCTCGGCGGAGCGGCTCAGATTCTCAGAGGCCTTGTCGAGCAGACGCTCGCGTACGGAGTTCTTTACCGACTCGGTTTTCGAGACGCGGGAACTCTTTCCACGCGAAGGCGCAGCTGGCTTGGCCGGACGCAGAAACGCGTCGTCCGCGTCATCGTCGGCGTAGGCCGAACTCCGGGTTGAATAGGAATCGTTTTTCGCCACGCCCGAGCCAGGTCGTGAGAGTCGCCGTTTCGACTATAACCGGGCGTCCCCTGTGCATGCGCGGGGGGAATCAGGAGAAGCAGCAGGAAAGTCAAAAAGCGGCAAGGAAGCGAAGCCACGCTAACCGCTTCACCCCTGGCCCTCTAAAGATACGGAGTCGGAATCCGCGAACGCCGGGGCGCTCTCCGGATCGGAATCGAGTTCGCCGTATCGCGCAGCCCGCTCCATCCCTCGGCGACCACGATGCTGTTCACCGGGCGATGGGGATCGTAGCGCACCGAGCAGGGGAAGCTCAGCCGCGCCTCGTAGATATTCACGTAATCGCCCAGCCGGGTCACGTCCTGCGAGCACTCGTAGCTTACGCCCGCGATCTCATACTTATAGAGGATCAGGCGCAGCCCATCCGGCCGCCCGCTCTCTTCCGGACTCAGGTCAGAGATATCGAGGATGGTGCCGTCGATGATACGCCCGGCCTTGACCAGCGCCTCGCGCCGCAGCCGCTCGAGCTCGTCTTCGGAGACCTTTTTGCGCAGCGAATAGTAGGCAACCATGCCCCCAAGGCACAACCCGGCCGCAGCCAGAATACCGACAACTTGGGGATCGCGCAGGGACAGGCCGCTCATCAGACTCACCAGACTTCGATTCGAGAATACCGCAGGTTGGTTGTGAAACAGGCTACTGCTTCGGTGGTTTGACGTTACTTCCGCTGTGAATGTTCCCAGGCGGAGGCGGCGCCGATGTGGTATCGGCGCCAAAACCGTCAGCGAGCAATGACATCCACAGCGACCGGAGCCTTGCGCGGCGGATAGCAGGAGTGGTCGTCGCAGGCCTGGTAGCGCAACGCGCCCTCGAGCATGTGGTCCCCGGCCCTGGCGCGGATGTGCGCCTTGAGCACGAACTCGCCGGTATACACGCTCAGCTTGTCATTCGGCATGGATGGCAGAACATAGTCGCTTCCTTCCGGAAAATCGACTGCGCTGATGTCCACATTGCCGTCCTCGGCCGCGATGAACTGCGTCGGAATCAACGACTTCTCACGCGGCTGGTGAGAGTTGACGTGCATTCCCTGCTTCACCCGGAAGTGCAGTTCCACCACCGTGTCCTTGCACGCCGGAACGGAAATCTGCTCCGGGAAGAGATATTCCACCGACTGCGGCGAAGCATCCGAATGGCCGCCCGCCGGGCTGTCCGACTGCCACGGCATCTTCTGCGCGGAAAGCGCGCCTGGCGTCAGCGAAATCAGGAGAAACGCAGCGAAAACGGCGACAGAGCGGAACATAGGATTCTCCCCAGCCAGCGGACGGCGTCCAGCCATCACGACTGCCCGGCCGGCGTGGCCAAAGCCTTCTTGATATCGGCTTCGATCTCGTCCTTATCGGCAAGACCGACGGTCGAGGCAACCACCTTGCCGTCACGCCCGACAAAGAATGTCGTTGGCAGCGCGTCGATGCCGCCGTAAGGCTTGGCCGTATTGTTCTCGTCGAGCAGCACCGGGTAGTTGATCCCCAGCTTGCCCGCGCCCGTGGCTACGTCCTTTTCCTGCTTCGCAAGCTCAGCCTTGCTCTGCGCGTCGAGGTCGTCTTCCGACACGCCGAGGATTTCAAAACCCTGCGAGGCATACTGATCGCGGAACTTCGTCAGCCAGGGGATCTCGACCTTGCAGGGCGCGCACCAGGTGGCCCAGAAATCGATGACCAGTGCCTTGCCCTTGTAATCGGCGAGCGAAATCTTCTTGCCGCTTGTGTCCTTCAGCGTGAAGGCCGGAGCGATCTTACCCACCAGCGGATTGTTTGCCGCCGCGGTGGCTTCCTGCTGCGCAGCCGGAGACGGCGCGCCCGGCGGTCCCAGCGTGATCATCTGCGACTGTATGGCCTTGAGCTTGGCTTCTTCCGCCTTGCGATGACGATAATTGACGACGCCCGCCCAGACCATGACTACCAGGGCGAGGACAACCACGGCGAGTACGATTGCGTTGCGCTTCACCCGACGATTCCCTCTCTGCATCATTCTAGTGCCTTGGCATCTCCCGGCGCTGACGATCGACCGCTCCCCGTCACTCTGACACCTGTCCTCTAAGCCCTGCGCCCTGTTACGCTGAGATGTTTGACGCCGCTCACTCCATCCCGCCTGGTCCGCATTGAAGCCGAGGCGCTCCTGGCCCTGGCCGGCCGGCTGGAAGGCCCGATGGCCGCCGACTTCGAGCGGGCCGTGGAATGCATCGTCGCCTGCGGCCAGACCCGCGGCCGCGTCGTCGTTACCGGCATGGGCAAGAGCGGCATCATTGCGCAGAAGATCGCCGCCACGCTCAGCTCCACCGGCAGCCCCGCGCTCTATCTGCACCCGGCTGAAGCGGTACACGGCGACCTCGGCATGGTTGCCCGCGGCGATGTGGTTATCGCGCTCTCCGCCAGCGGTGAAACGGAAGAGATCCTGCGCCTGCTGGCCAAGATCAAGCGCATCGGCGATGCGCTCATCAGCCTCTGCTGCAATCTCGACTCGACCCTGGCCCGCGCCAGCGACATCGCCCTCGATTGCAGCGTTCCTGCCGAAGCCTGTGGCATGGGCCTCGCGCCGACGGCATCCACCACCGCCATGCTCGCCCTCGGCGACGCGCTGGCCATCGCCGTCTCGCTGCGCAAAGGCTTCCAGGCAGAGGACTTTGCCGAACTGCACCCGGGCGGCAAGCTGGGCAAGCGGCTGGCTCGCGTCCATCAGCTGATGCATAAGGGAGACGCCATCCCGAAAGTCTCCCCGGAGACGCCGATGACCGAGGTCATCTACGAGATGTCGCGCAAGAAGCTGGGCATGACGACCGTCGAGCAGGAAGGCCGGCTGGCCGGCGTCCTCAGCGATGGAGATCTGCGCCGCCTGCTCGAGCGCGACGGCCCCGACGGCCTGCGCAAGACCGCCGGCGAAGCCATGAATGCCCATCCCCAGACCATCTCCGGCGACGAACTCGCGGTCCGGGCTCTCGACGCCATGGAGGCCCGAAAGATCACCTCGCTCGTGGTGGTCGACTCGTCAGGCGCGATCGAAGGCGTCGTCCACCTGCACGATTTGTGGGAGACGGAACTGTTTTAGGGCATCCTCACGGATTGCTCCACAATGCCGATGACCGGGAAGTGAGTTCCCGATGCCGGACTGCCATGCAGCAACCGCCCAGATAAGATCCGACGAAGCTTCTCTCACGGGACCGACCCGGTTTCTCGCCCGGCAGCCGATCCTGAACCTCTCCAGCCAGGTCATCGGCTATGAGCTGCTCTTCCGCTCGGGATGGGAGAACTTCTTTCGCGGCGAGGCCGATGACGCCACGCTGCAGATGCTCGACAACTGCATCATGATGGGCGTCGACAACCTCACCCAGCACACGCTCGCCTTTGTGAACTGCACCAGGGCCGCGCTCGTCGAGCGGCTGGTGACCATACTGCCTCCGGCGACCACCGTTCTTGAAATTCTCGAAACCATCGAACCCGATGACGAGGTCCGCGCCGCATGCCTCGAGCTGAAATCGCTCGGCTATCGCCTCGCCCTCGACGACTTCCGCCCTGACTCGGCGCTGTGCGCGCTGGCCGGGGACGCGGACTATCTCAAAGTCGACTTCCGCCTGTCCGGTCCGGACGAACGGAAGCGCATTGCGAAGATCGCCTCCAAGACGAATGCCGTGCTGCTGGCAGAGAAGATCGAAAGCCAGCAGGAGTTTGATGACGCAAGACGAGAGAAATACCAGCTCTTCCAGGGATACTTCTTCTGCCGCCCGAGCATCCTCGCGGAGCGGGACCTGCCCGCCAACTGGTCGAATTACATGCGTCTGGTCAGCGCGCTGAACCGCGAGACGCTCGCCCTGTCAGAGATTGCGCCGATCGTCGAAGCCGAAGCCTCGCTCTGCTATCGGCTGCTGCGTCTCGCGAACTCGGCGGCCATCCCCACCCGCAGCCAGATCACCAGCGTGACGAGCGCGGTGATGATGGTCGGAGAGGCGCGCTTCCGGACCCTGGCCTCGCTCGCGCTGGCCGCCGCCCTCGGCGCAGACCAGCCGAAGGTACTGCTGCAGATCTCGCTCGAACGGGCGCATTTCTGTCAACGCATCGCATCGCTGCTCGGCGAGGATCCGAACGAACAGTACCTGCTCGGCCTGCTGTCGCTCATCGGCGCCATGCTGCACAGCCCCATGGAAAAACTGGTGCATGCCCTGCCGCTGCGGGAAGAGGCGAAAAACGTACTCCTCGGCGTCGATTGCCCCATCGCCCGGGCCCTGCGCCTCATCATCGCGCTCGAATCAGGCGACTGGGAGCCCATCTCCGAAACGGCGGAACATCTGCATATCAGCGAGGCGAGGATTGCCGGCATCTACATCGACTCGCTGCGCTGGGCCAACGTCCAGATGCAACAGCTCGCGTGCTGACACATTGGATACTGCCTCAACGAAGCGCAAGCAATACGCGAAAAACTCCGCGCATTCTGCCGTTATGATCGCTGCAATCCCCGCCTTTCAAGGCCTGTCCCTTGCCAAACAGCTCTTCTTCCCGCCTGCCTGGTCTCGATACCTTGCGCTCGTTCGCGATCCTCAGCGTCATCGCCTTTCATCTCATCCCTCTGGAGCATCGCCTGGCCGCCTGGTATGAGGCCGGAGCGCAATTCGGATGGATCGGCGTCGATCTCTTCTTCGTGCTCAGCGGCTATCTCATCGGCACGCAGCTGCTCAAGCCGTATCTGCACGGCAGGCGCCCCTCGATCCTCGACTTCTACCGCCGCCGCGCCTATCGCATCCTGCCCGTCTACGCAGTCGTCACGACACTCTACTTCGCATGGCCGTCCTTCCGGGAGTGGCCTGGTCTTTCGCCACTCTGGGAGTTCCTCACCTTCACGCTCAACCTCTGCATCGACTACGCGCAGAACCCGGCCTACTCGCATGTCTGGTCGCTCTGCGTAGAGGAGCACTTCTATCTGCTGCTGCCGCTGCTCATGCTTGCTCTCATGCGCCGCCCTGCGGCGTGGAAGGCCTGCGGCCTCTTTACCGCCGTCCTCCTCGGCGGCATCGCCGTGCGCTGGTGGTTCCTCACCCACCTGCTGCAACCGCTCAGCCATACCGAGAACGGTTTCAGCATGGCCTATCTCGAGCGCATCTATTATCCGAGTTATTCAAGGCTGGATGGACTCGCCATGGGCGTTGCCCTCGCCGCCATTCGCCTCTTCCGCCCGGCATGGTGGGCGCGGATCGCAGCATGCGGACATGCGCTCCTCGCCACCGGCATCATTCTGACCGGCGTGTCGCTGTACTTATTTGCAGACCGGTTTGCCTCCGTCACCGGAGTTTCAGCAGCAGGAACACTCGTCGGTTATCCGCTGCTGGCTCTCGGATTCACGCTGCTCACGGCCTCGGCAGTAAGCCATGACGGCTGGCTGGCGCGCCTCCGCATACCCGGCGCGGAGCTCGTCGCGACACTCTCCTATGCGCTTTACCTCTCGCACAAAGCCGCCATCCATCTCGACCAGCTCTACCTGCACCGCCTGACGGAGACAGGTCTCACCGTAGCCATTCCGCTCTATGCCGTCAGCTGCCTCGCCGCCGCATGGCTGCTGCATCGCATCGTCGAGCTGCCCTTCCTGCGTCTGCGCGAACACCGCGACCGCCTCAACCTCTCAAGAGCGGAGGCATTGGCCCTGGCCGACCCTGCGCTATAAAGCTTCCGCTGCCTCCACCGTCTCGAGGACCGGGATCAGCGTATCCACATGCGTCAGCTTGAAGAGCTCGATGACACGATAGTTCGGCCCCACCACCGCGACGTTGCCGCCACGGCGTTTTGCCGAAACATAGGCATTGATAATCACGCCCATACCCGCAGAATCCATGTACGGCACGGCGCTTAGATCGAAGATCTTGAGTCGAGACGGCGCATGGCGCAGTTCCTCCTGCACCGCGAAGAAGGTTCGCAGGGTGAGAGGCCCGATGACGCGGAAAATCCGCACACCTTCGCGCCTGTCACTGGCCAGCACTTCCAGGTAGAACGGTTCCTGTTCCATGTCGACGAAGTGTAGGGAGGCATCCCGGCTGGAATATTACAGGAGCGTGAATTCCCACGGCGCGCGGTCAGAGCAACCTACTGGATTTCCTCCGAGAAAGCGCTTCGCCTCTGCTACGATCGCCCCAAACTCCCATGTTCAAGCGCACGGCTCTGCTCTTTCTGTCCCTTGTCGTTCCTTCTGCCTTCGCCGCATCCTCCCAAAGCTGGACCGAAGTCCGCAGCCCGCACTTCACGGTGCTCACCGATGCCGGGGAGAAGCGCGGCCGCCAGCTCCTCGACCAGTTCGAGCGCATGCGCTGGGTCTTCCAGGCGCTGCATCCCAAGGCGAATGTCGACCCTGTCTCGCCGATCCTTGTAGTCGCGGTGAAGAATCAGAAGGAGTTTGCAGTCCTCGAGCCGGAGGCTTATCTCAACAAGGGAAGCCTGGCGCTTGCCGGCTATTTCCTGCGCGCGCCGGAGAAGAACTACATCGCGCTGCGCCTCGATGCAGAAGGCGAGCATCCCTACGCGACCGTCTATCACGAGTACACCCACCTGCAGCTGGGCAACGCCATCGAGTGGATGCCCCTGTGGCTGAACGAGGGGATGGCCGAGTTCTTCCAGAACACGGACATCATCGGCAAGGATGTAAGGCTCGGCGAACCCAGCGTCGATGACATCCTCTACCTGCGCCAGAACCGGCTGATCCCACTCACCACGCTGCTCAAGATCGACGCAAACTCCCCCTACTATCATGAAGAACAGAAGGGCTCGATCTTCTATTCCGAGTCCTGGGCGCTGACCCACTATCTCGAGATCACCGACCGCAAGAACAACACGCACCGGCTGCGCGATTACCTCGAACTGGTAAGCCAGCACACCGATTCGCTCGAAGCGGCGCAGAAGGCCTTCGGAGATCTGAAGCAGCTCCAGAGCCAGCTGGATGGTTATGTCTCGGGCGCGAACTTCTCTTACTTTGTCCTGTCCACGGCGGCCGCGCCCATCGATCCTGCAGCGTTCACCGCGAAGCCGGTGAGCGATGCCCAGGCCGAGGCCGTCGAAGCCGACTTCCTCGCCGACAACGGGCGGACGCTGGATGCACGCGCCATGATCGGCACTGTGCTCCACGACGAGCCGGACAACGTGCAGGCGCACGAGACCATGGGCGATCTCGAGCTTCGCGATGGCCGCACGGGGGAAGCGCGTAAGTGGTACGAGCAGGCCGTCAAGCTCGATTCGCAGAGCTATCTCACGAACTACTACTACGCCACCATGCTCCTGTACAGCAGCAATGAAGCCGATGAGGACCAGGTAGAGAGCTGCCTCAAGGCGGCCATCAAACTGAACCCGCGCTTCGCGCCTGCCTACGATCTTCTGGCCTCCTCCTATGCCCGGCGGCAGAAGAACCTGAGCGAGGCGCACATCATGAATGTGAACGCCGTCGCGCTCGAACCCGGAAATCTGAACTACCGCATCAACGCCGCCAACGTGCTGATGGAGGCGCAGAATCCCGGATCCGCCATACAGGTGCTCGAAGCCGCCGAGGCCGTTGCGAAGACGCCGCAGGAGTCCGCCATGCTGCAGATCCGTATCTCCCAGATCAAGCAGCAGGAGGCCGCAATGCAGGCCAACCAGCAGAGGATCGAAAGCCGCACCATTGCAGGGAACACCGGCCCGCTGCCCTCGGATGCCATCCCCGATGGCGCCACGGTCACGGCTCCCGACGGCAAAGTAGCCACCCGGCTCTCCAGCGTCTCGAATTTCGGCGAAGGCGGCAGGACGGTGGTGATCTCGGATGCGCCGAAGCACCCCAGCGTGGAGGCCGCCGGTCCATGGCACACAGCCAAGGGAGTCATCTCGGCCGTGAAGTGCTCCGATCCAGCCGTCCTCGAGTTCACGCTCTCCGCAGCGGGAAAGCAGCTCTCCGTCTACAACAACAACTACTACCGGATCGAGTACGCGGCGACGAACTTCACCCCGGAGGGCGACATCCATCCCTGCAAGGATCTTGAGGGAATGAAGGCCAACATCCGGTATTCCAAAATCGCCTCAGATAAGACGACGGACGGGCAGGTGGTTTCGATCGAGCTAAGCCGTTAGAGCACGGGACTGACCCATCGAACCGGACGCAGATCTAGACCGCATCCACATAGAGGAGCGCCCCAAACTTGTCATTTCGACCGCAGCGGGACTGTCTCATCGTCCCGCGGAGTGGAGAAACCTGCAGTTCCGCGCGTGCTGGCAAACTGTAGGTTCCTCCGCTCCGCTACGGTCGGAATGACAAGCTAGCTGGTAAAACTTTTGGTTCTGTCATCTCTATCTGTGGATACAACCTAGAGCAATTCCGCCTGCTCCACCGTATCTGCCAGCGGAATCAGCGAGTCCACGCGCGTCAGCTTGAGCAGGTCGAGAACCCGGCCGCGTGTGCCGGCCAGCACCAGCTTGTGTCCACGCTTTTGCGCCGCAACGTAGTACTTGAGGATCACGCCGAGTCCGGCTGAGTCCATCTGCGGCACCTCAGAGAGGTCGAGAATCGTCAGCGGCGATTGCTCGCGCATGAATTCCGCCTGCAGCCGGGTGAAGTTCTGGAGAGTGATCGGCCCGGACGCGCGGAGAACGCGCGTGGTGGCGAAACGGCCCGGGGACACATCGATCGACAGGGACACGCAGCGAAAAACCTCAGTTGCAGTCGTGGGATAAAGACGCCGCCCCCATCATACCGTGCCTGCCGCCGATTCCGGTTGACGGCCTTGAGGCGGGTTCCTCTATCCCGGCGATCCGAGCCGTATGATGTGGGAGGACACCAATTCGGCGGAGGACGCTTGCTTTACTGGCTGCTGTATCAGAAGCTCTATCTCTATTTCCGCCCCTTCCGCATCTTCCAGTACGAGACCTTCCGCACGGCTTTCGCCACGCTGACCGCCCTGCTCATCATGCTGCTCATCGGGCCGTTCGTCATCGGCAAGCTGCGCGAGTTCCAGATCGGCCAGTACATCCGCGAAGAGGGGCCGAAGGATCATCAGAAGAAGGCCGGCACCCCGACCATGGGCGGAGTGCTGATCGTCATCGCCGTCCTGCTGCCCACGTTTCTCTGGAGCAACCTGTCCGATCCGTTTGTGTGGCTGGTGATGGGCTCCATGCTGGCCTTCGGCGCCATCGGCTTTGCGGACGACTACATCAAGGTGGTCCATCGCCGGAACCTCGGTCTGACAGGCCGCGCCAAGATGGGCGGGCAGTTCATCGCCGCGCTCGGTGTGGCGCTGGCGCTCATCGCCATGCAGGAGGAAGGCATCTACTCGGCGCAGATGACCGTGCCCTTCGTCAAAAACTTCCATCCGCATCTGGCGCCCGGCTTTCTCACGCACCTGCCCTTCTGGGGACTGCTCGCCTTCATCCCCTTCGTCGCCTTTGTCGCGCTGGTGCTGGTCGGCTCGAGCAACGCCGTAAACCTCACGGACGGCCTCGACGGTCTGGCCATCGGCTGCACCATCGTCGCCGCCGGCGCGCTTACCGTACTCACCTATGTGAGCGGCCACGCCGTCTTCTCCGACTATCTCGAACTGCAGCGCATGCCGCGCGTAGGCGAGCTGACCATCTTCTGCGGATCGATGGTCGGGGCCAGCATCGGCTTCCTTTGGTACAACGCTCATCCGGCCGAGGTTTTCATGGGCGACGTGGGCTCGCTGGCTATCGGCGGCGCCATCGGCACCGTGGCTGTGGCCATCCGCCAGGAGCTGCTGCTGCCGCTGATCGGCGGCATCTTCGTGCTCGAAGCGCTCTCGGTCATGCTTCAGGTGGGCAGCTATAAACTTCGCAAGAAACGCATTTTCAAGATGGCCCCCCTGCATCATCACTTCGAGCTGCTGGGATGGTCCGAATCGAAGGTGATCGTGCGCTTCTGGATCGCCGCGCTGGTGTTTGCGCTCTTGGCACTCACCACGCTGAAGCTGCGCTAGGGCGTCGACGCAACGTGCAACAATGAGGCTGAATTGACTGGACTCGAACCGAAAAAGATGGAATTGAAGGGCAAAAAAGTACTCGTCGTGGGACTCGGTAAATCCGGGCTCGCGGCCGCCTTGTTTCTGCGCCGCCAGGGCGCGCAGGTCACCGTATCGGATATCCGGAGCGCCGCCGTGCTCGGCAAGGACATCCCCGCGCTGCTCGAGGAAGGCATCATGGTCGAGGCCGGCGGCCACGGCCTGCTCACCTTCCGCCGCCAGGACCTGATCGTCGTCAGCCCGGGCGTGCCGCTCGATACCCCGGAGTTGGCGCAGGTGCGCGCTTTAGGCCTCACCATCATCGGCGAAGTCGAGTTGGCTGCGCGCTTCCTCAAGGGCAGGAGCCTCGCCATCACCGGCTCCAACGGCAAGACCACCACCACCTCGCTCTGCGGCGAAATCCTCGCGGCGGGCGGCCTCAAAACCGCTGTCGGCGGCAATATCGGCCTGCCCGTGATCGCGCTGGTGGATGGCTCGACCGAAGAAGGCTGGTCGGTGCTCGAGATTTCGAGCTTCCAGCTCGAGACCACCGATAGCTTCCGCCCGAACATTTCGGTCATCCTCAACATCACCCCGGATCACCTCGACCGCCATGGCAGCTTCGAGAACTACGTTGCCGCCAAGGAGCGTATCTTTGCGCAGCAGACGCCCGAGGATGCGCTGGTGCTCAACGCCGACGACGAAGCCTCGGCGAAGACGGCTGTCCATGCCGGCGCAAGCGGCCACGGTCCGGCGATCTACTGGTTCAGCCGCAAGCGCGTCGTCCGCCAGGGCGCTTTCGTGCATGACGGCACCCTCTTCTTCCGCTCCTCCGAGAATGCCGCGCAGGAGGCCATCCTCCGCGTCGATGAGATTCCCCTCAAGGGCGGCCACAACATCGAGAACGTCCTCGCTGCTGTCTGCGCAGCACGCCTCGCCGGTGTCGATGCCTCGGCGATCCGCGTTGCGGTCAAGGGCTTCAAGGCCGTTGCCCACCGGCTCGAATTCGTCGCGGAAATCGACGGCGTTGCCTACTACAACGACTCGAAGGCCACCAATGTCGACGCAACCATCAAGGCGCTCGAAGCCTTCCCCGGCGGCATTCACCTGATCCTCGGCGGCAAGGACAAGGGGTCGGACTACCGCGTCCTGCGTCCCCTGCTCCACGAGCGCGTGAAGGCGGTCTACACCATCGGCGCGGCGGCGGAGAAGATCCAGGCCCACATCGAAGGAGCAGCGCCTATCGTCAGCGCCGGCACGCTCGCAGTGGCGGTCGCAAAGGCAGCCGAAACGGCAAAGGCAGGCGAGCTGGTGCTTCTGGCTCCGGCCTGCTCCAGCTTCGACCAGTTCGAGAACTACGAGCAGCGCGGCCAGGCCTTCAAGGAGCTGGTCAAGGCGCTGCGCGGGTAAGCATTTCGTAGCAGAGGAGTAGTGGTATGGCGAAAAGAGTCGGAGTAGACAAGTGGCTCTACTGCGCCACGCTGGTGCTGGTCGTCATCGGCCTGCTGATGGTCTTCAGCGCCTCGGCCGTGATGGCCAAGGAGCGCACCGGCTCGCCTTACCACTACGTCATGTTGCAGTCGGTTTATGCCGCGCTTGGCCTCGTCGCCATGACGCTGCTGATGAAGATCGACTACCGGCTCTATAACCGGCCAAACGCCGTATTTCCCGCCATCGGCATTACCGTTTTGCTGTTGCTGATGGCCTTCGTGATGCACGACTCGCACGGTGCGCACCGCTGGATCCGCCTCGGTCCCATCTCATTCCAGCCCTCGGAGATCGCAAAGCCGGTCATGGTGCTCTTCCTTGCCTGGTGGCTGCAGAGCCGCATGAGCTCCATCGAGGATATTCGCAGCACGGTGCTGCCCGCGGTCGTTCCCAGCCTCATCTTTATTGCTTTGCTACTGAAGGAGCCCGATCTCGGCACCGCCATGGTCTGTGCCGGCGTCACGGCACTCATGCTTTATCTCGCGGGCATGAATTTTAAGTATCTCGGCTATGCCGCGCTGGCCGCCGCTCCGGTGCTTTACTTCATGCTCTTCCGCGTGGCGTGGCGACGCGAGCGCATCCTGGCTTTCCTCAATCCGCAGGCCGATCCGCTGGGCAAAGGCTTCCACATCATCCAGTCGCTGATTGCCGTCGGCACCGGGGGACTGCGTGGCGTCGGCTACTTCGAAGGCAAGCAGAAACTCTTTTACCTGCCTGAGCCGCACACCGATTACATCTTCGCCAACGTGGCCGAAGAGCTCGGCTTGCTGGGATGCCTGCTGGTCATCGGACTCTTCGTGCTGCTCGGCTACCGCGGCATGCGGGCAGCCATCCTCTGCAAGGACCCGTTCGCGCGCTTCCTCGCCTTTGGCGTTACGGCCACGCTGCTCATCCAGGCCTTCTTCAATATCAGCGTCGTGCTGGCGCTGGTGCCCACCAAGGGCATTACGCTGCCTCTTATCTCCTACGGGGGCACCTCGCTGTTTATCGAGCTCGCTTCGATCGGCGTGCTGCTGAACATTACCCGCGAAGTGGACTAGTTTTTATGCGAATTCTCATCGCCGGTGGTGGCACCGGCGGACACATCATCCCTGCTCTCGCCATTGCCGACGAGCTCAAGTCTCTTTATGGCGCAGAGATGCTCTTCGTCGGCACCTCGCGCGGACTCGAATCCAAGCTCGTCCCGCAGGCCGGATATCCGCTCGAGCTGATCCAGGTCGGTCAGCTCAAGAATGTTTCCCTGATTACGCGCCTGCGTACCCTCGCCGACCTGCCGCTCAGCGTCCTGCACTGCCGCGGCCTGCTCCGCCGCTTCCGGCCCGATGCCGTCGTCGGCGTCGGCGGCTACGCTTCGGGACCGGCGATGGGCGCGGCCGTACTCTCCGGCATCCCTACGCTGGCCTTCGAGCCGAATGCCTTCCCCGGCCTCGCCAACCGGCTCGTCGGAAAGCGCGTCTCGGCGGCTGCTGTAAATTTCGCCCCCGCCGCAAAGTTCTTCCGCAACGCCGAGATCACCGGCATCCCCGTCCGCAAGGAATTCTTCGCCCTGCCGCCGCGCCCCGAGGGCGCACCGCCGCACCTGCTCGTCTTCGGCGGAAGCCAGGGCGCGCGGGCGCTGAATGCCCTCATGCCGAAGATCGCGGCGCAACTGCTCGCTGCTGTACCTGAACTCACGATCCTGCACCAGACCGGGGCACGCCACGCCGAAACCACTCTGGACGCCTACCAGCAGAGCGGCGCCGATCCGGCGCGCTGGCAGGTGGCAGCCTTTCTGGATGACATGGGCGCCCGCTTCGCCGCAGCCGATCTCGTGCTTGCGCGCAGTGGTGCCAGCACCGTCGCGGAGCTGGCCGCCGCGGGCAAGCCCTCCCTGCTGATTCCCTTTCCTCAGGCCGCCGACGATCACCAGCGCAAGAACGCCGAGGTGCTGGCATCGGCAGGCGCGGCAGAGATGCTGATCGAGGCCGAGACCACGCCGGAGAGACTCTCAGACTCGCTCACCAGGCTGCTCGGCGATCCGGCTCGTCTGCGCGCCATGTCCGCGACGGCGCGGACGCTGGCCCATCCGGACGCAAGCGAGCGGATCGCCCGCATGGTCGCCCGCATCGCCGGTAAAGCGTAACTTCCGCTCCAGACGCAAAAAGGCCTGTCCCGAAGGACAGGCCTTTTCGATTCGTGCGGGCGAAACTTACCGGTGTCCGCCGCCACCACCGCCGTGGAAGCCACCGCCACCACCGCCGCCGTGGAAACCGCCACCGCCGCCGCCACTGAAGCCACGGGCACCGCCGCTGAATCCACCGCGGGCTGCACCGCCACCGCTGAAGCCACGTGCGCCGCCGGCATACCCGCCGCCTACGCCACCACGATAGCCACCGCCGGCGTAAGCGCCGCGAGCGTAGTTTCCAAAGCCGCCGCGGTTGTAGCCGCCGTAGCCACCACGGCCATATCCACCGTAGCCGTATCCACCACGACCGTAACCGCCGTAGAAGCCGCGACCGTAGCCGCCCCAGCCGAAGCCTACGCGGTTATAGCCCCAACCCCAGCCATGGCCATACCAGCCGCGATACCACGGGCCAGCGCCGATGAAGACGCCGCCGACAAACCAATCCGCGCCGTAATAGCCATAGGGGGCGCAGGCATACGGGTAATAGGAGTAATAACCCCATTCGCACGCTGGAGCCGCATAGACATCCACCGGCGCAGGGTAACCGACATAGGGCCCGACACCGATGCCCACCGCAATTTGTGCGTTTGCCGCCGGTACCAAAGCCAGGGGCAACGCCAGCAACATCATCAAAGCAACAGAGCGCAGGATGCGCATTTCACTCACCTCCCCGCCGCTCCCTTACTACCATCTACTTCCAGGAGGACGCGGCCATTATCGGTCCGTCTTTGCTCGTTCCGCCGGACCATCCGGCCTATCTCATATAACAGTAGATGCCCGGGAAAGTTGCGAGGTAGCTGCTTTCTGTGCTTTCGATTTTTGTTGCCTGGCGGGTGTGTACGGATCGCACATCCGCCTCCGCTATCGGGAATCGCGATGGGGGCTGCTCAAGGCTATGAAAATAAAGCTTCCTGGCGCTCTTTGCCGGGATACTCCGGATTTCGGCAGGAATGGGTGGGTCGTCCAGGCAGGAATATTTCCATCTCCAAATTGTTTGTCATGTGAAATACCTGGAACGCGCAAGGCTTCATTCCCTTCAGACTGAGGCCCATCATCCTCAAAAAGCAGAACCCCGCCCGGCTGATGCCGGACGGGTTCTTTTTCTGCCGCACCAAAGATCGCGGCCAAAGGGAGCGGAGGCCTAAGGCCATTCGCCCTCCGCGCAGGAGCTAGTGGATGTCGAACTGCTCGGGGTGCAGCGCCGGGTCGGACTTGATGATGATGGTCCGGCCGATCAGCTCTTCCATCTCATTGATCCACTTGGCGTTGCTGGCCTTGAGCGTCTTCACCACTTCCGGATGCACACGCAGCATCACATCGCCGCGCTCGAAGTGCTTGTTCATCTTGCGCAGCTCGATGTAGATCTCGTTCGCGACCGTCGTCGGGCTCTTGACCATGCCGGTGCCGGTGCAGATGTTGCAAGGCACAGACAGGGTGCGCTCGAGCGACTGCTTAACGCGCTTACGGGTGATCGCAACCAGGCCGAAGTCATTGAACTGCAACACCTTCGACGGGGCACGATCGGCCTTGAGAGCCTCTTCGAGCGCGGCCATCACCTTGTGGCGATTCTTGCGCTCGTCCATGTCGATGAAGTCGATCACGATGATGCCGCCCAGGTCGCGCAGGCGAATCTGGCGAACGATCTCCGGGATGGCGTCGAGGTTCGTCTTGAGGATGGTGTCCTCGAGGCGCGCCGTCTTGCCGACGTACTTGCCGGTGTTGATGTCGATGGCCACCAGCGCTTCGGTCTGGTTGATGACAATCGAGCCGCCGGACTTGAGCCACACCTTGGACTTGAGCGCCTTCGAGATCTCGTCCTGGATGCCGAACTGCTCGAACAGCGGGGTTTCCTTGCTGTAGAGCTTCACGCGGCGCACCAGCGAGGGCTGGAAGCGGTTCAGGAAGCGGACGATGCGCTCGTACTCGACTTCGTTGTCGACCCAGATGGCCGAGAAGTTGTCGCTCACCTGGTCGCGCAGCACGCGCTCGACGAGATTGAGGTCGTGATAGATCAGCGCGGGAGACTTGCTGGCCTCTTCGCGCGACTTGATCTCAGTCCACAGGCTGATCAGGAAGCGCAGGTCGGCGCGGAGTTCCTCTTCGCTGGCGCCATCGGCGGCAGTGCGCACGATGAAGCCGCCCGAGGCCTCGCCCTTTTCGCTGATCAGAATCCGCTTCAAGCGCTGGCGCTCTTCGTCGGACGAAATCTTGCGCGAGACACCGACGTGGTTGACCGTCGGCATGAAGACCAGGAAGCGGCCCGGCAGCGCAATGTGGCTGGTGATACGCGCGCCTTTCTTGGCAATCGGCTCCTTGGCGATCTGGACCAGGATCTCCTGCCCCTGCTTCAGCAGGTCGGTGATGATCGGCAGGTCGGTCGTCTGCATGGACTGGCGACCACGGCCACCCTGGCGGCCACGGTTGTTTCCACCCTGGCGACCGCGTCCGCGACGGTTATCGCGGCGGCCACGGCGCTCGTTCTCCTTCCGCTCGCCACCCTGCTCGGTCGAACCAGCTTCCGCCTCAGGCTCTTCGCCTTCCTCTTCCTCGCCCTCTTCTTCGATCGCAATCTCGCCGTACTCGGCTTCGTCTGCGTCTTCTTCCTCGATCTCCGGCTCACCCGAGAGACGCTGCACCAGGTGCGCGTCGCGAACCAGGTCGCCGATTTCGGCGCCGGACTGCTCGAGCGTCTCTTCTTCCAGATCCTCGGCGTCGTGCTCGTCGTGGTGCGCGTGGATCGGCTCGAAGTCGAACTCGTCCTCGTCGATCACCTCTTCTTCGAGCACGCCCGCGCCCGGCGTAAAGCCGAAGGGCGTCTGCGCAGCGGCCTCGGCGGCTTCATGCGCGGCGTCCGCAGCAGCTTCGTGCAGCGACTCCTCGTGGGAGTGCTCGTGATCGTGACCCGCGTGATCGTGATGCTCATGCGCACCCTCGACCACCAGGTCGGTTTCCTGCTCCGACTCCTGATATTCGGAAGCGGGCTCATCCTCTTCGCTGTCTTCTTCCTGGTACTCGACCTCGATCGCCTGTTCCGCCACTTCGGCAGGAGCAGCTGCGACTGCCTCGCCCGCCTGCTCGACGTACTCCACCTCTTCGGTCTCAAGCTCCGCATGCGCGGCCTCGAGCTCGACATGCGCTTCGGCCTCCGTCGCTTCTACCGGGTGTGCCTCTTCGTCCACGCTCGCGATACGGAATTCGCTGGGCGCAGCAGGATCGACACGGAACGACGCCGAACCACTCTCCGGCTCGAACTCGTGGGTCTCTTCCTCGTGCTCGATCTCGGCTTCCGCCAGCGATTCGGCGACCTGAATCTCGGCGACTTCCGGCTGCTGCTCTTCGACGACAGACCCAGCGGCCGAAGCCTCTTCCTCTTCATGCACCAGCGCTACCGGCTCGGTAACGGCATGGGCTTCGGGAACGGCTTCGACAGTAGCTTCGGGCTCGGCGGCAGGGACGACCGCCGGACGATCCGCGTCCTGCTCGGCCACTTCGATATCGGCAACCGGCACCGCATGCAGAGCCTCGGCGAAAATCTCGTCAGCCTGCTGCTCAATTTCCTTCTTGTCCTCTTCGGTAACCGGCGCTTCCACCGCGGGCGCGGCCTCGGCAGCGGGCTTGCGCACCGAGCGCGACTCGCCCGGCAACAGGAAGGAGCTGCCATCCCAAGCAATCTCGGCATCGATCAGCGTCGAGGGCTTGGGCGCAACATAGTTCACCTTGAAGGCAGGCGCGGCCTTGGCCTCAACCTTGGCTTCCGTCTTCTCCGCAGCGGGAGCAGGCGTCATGCCATACTTTCCGAGCGATTCGCCGGGAAGCAGGATGCGGTTGCTGGCGGGAATTCCGCCCGGAGCGCCATGCTCGGGCAGGATCACCGACTCTTCTTCGATTGATTCCGCTACGGCTTCGGGCGACTCGATTTCGATGGCCGTAATCTCGCCCGGCTCAGCGGCCTGCTGTTCCGTCTGACCTTCGCGACCACGGAAACCGCCACGGCGGCGGCCACGGCGGCCACGCCAGCGACGCGTACCGGAGGGCGACTCTTCGCCTTCATCTCCCTCGCGGCCTTCCTGCGGGGAAACAGCCTCGACTGGCTGGGCTTCGAGGACAATTTCCTGCGGCTGCTGTTGCTGCTGGCGATTGCGGCCTTCGTTTCTGTCACGACGGCCACGACCTTCGCGGCCCTCCCGCTGCTCGCTGCGCGATTCCTGACCTTCTTCACGAGCTTCACGGGGCTCGCTCTTCTCGCGGCGTCCCTGCTGCTGGCCGCCACCTACGCGGTCGAAGTCGGCTCCGCCATCCTGCTCCTCGAGGAAGTCGGTGACGTAGAGGAAGGCATCGCGCTCCAGTCCGATGTCGACAAATGCCGACTGCATGCCCGGAAGCACGCGCGTTACCTTGCCTTTATAGATGGACCCCGCCAGGGTGTATTCGTTCTCACGCTCGTAGTAAATCTCGGTGAGTTCGTCGTTCTCGATGATCGCCAGCCGCGTCTCATGCGGCGTGCTGGTAATGCAAATTTCCTTTGACATGCTGCCTCTCTGGCTTCACGGAGTCTTCCGTGAAGCAACGGCGAGACAGATCAGAGCGGAGACCCGGTAAGGATCGGGGACGACGGAGGCATTGCCGTTTCGAAGAAGATTCTTGGCGTGAGGAACTGCCGCCCGGCCCGGAGATGCACCCGGAGATCAATCCAGGCGCCCGTCGGGGGCTCACTCGAGAAACCAACTGTCTTACGGAAGACTTCCTGGCGCAGAGAGTTTGTGACCGCTTCAGCCAATTCTTTTGGCGGGGCCGTTACCCGTCTCCGTGCGCTCATTCCTGATCCTGCCCGGCCCGGTAATCTGCCCGGCCGGCTGAAGTTAAAAACCTTAAAAACCTGTTCTTGCCCTCCGCCCCGGCTTATCCGAAGCCGCGAACGGAGCCTTGCACCAAGCTTCCCATGCGGCAGCAGCGGCTCAAATGCCGCGCTGCGGGCCGGGGACTCAGTTCACGAAGCGGCTCATACGGACATTCATGACCATGCCCAGAGCGAGAAACGTGAACAGCACCGACGATCCTCCGTAACTCATTAACGGGAGAGGAATCCCGGTGACCGGCATCAGCCCGAGAACCATTCCGACATTGACCGCGATCTGGAAGATCAGCACGGCCACCACGCCCATAATCATGAACGTGCCTGGGAGGTCCGAGGCTGTCTGTGCGTTTTGAATCAAACGCATCAATACCAGAAAGTATAGCAGCAAGACAAGGACACAACCCACAAACCCGTGCTCCTCGGCAAAGGCCGCGAAGATGAAGTCCGTATACGGGATAGGCAGGAAGTCGCCCTGCGTCTGTGTGCCCTTGAGCGCGCCGCGCCCGAAGACGCCGCCATCCCCCACCGCAATCAGCGACTGGCGAATCTGGTAGCCGCCGCCCTTGGGGTCGGCATCCGGGTTCAGAAAGCTGGTCAGGCGAGCCTTCTGGTAAGGCTTGAGGATCTTCGAACTGGAAAACGCGACACCCACCAGCAGCAGACCGGAGAGGATCAGGATCGCTGCTTTTTTCCAGTCGATACCGCCCAGAAACAGCCCGGCCAGCAGGATCGGCGAATACGTCAGCGCTGTGCCGAGATCCGGCTGCTTGAGCACCAGCAGCATCGGCACGCCCACCAGCGCCATGGCCTTGAAGATGTCGCCCCAGGTCAGCTCACGGCCGACCAGCCCCATGAAATACCGGGTAACCGCCACAATTAGAACGAGTTTGACCCATTCCGACGGCTGAAAGTGGATGCCGCCCGGCAGCTTGATCCACCTGCGCGCGCCCAGCACCTTGGTGCCGACCGTGATGACCGCGATCAGCGACAGCAGGAAGAAGCCGTAGACCCAATGAATAATGTCCAGCAGCCGGTGGTAGTCGATGGCGGAAACCACAAACATGGCGACGAGGCCGCCCAGGATCCACAGGATCTGCGACTTATAGAAGCCGACGAACTTTGTGTGCAGGGTTGCCGAGTAGATTTCGAAAATGCTGATGATCGACAGCAGCAGGACGAATCCCAGCAGGGTCCAGTCGAAGTCACGAAAAGAAAGAAAGCGCCGCATTTACTTCACCGCCTCCGCCAGCGCATTGGCCGCGACCGCGCCCTTCGGGACTTCCGGAATATTCAGGAAGAAATGCCCCGCAAAGGCCGAATCCGAGTCTCCCGGCTTCGCGTGCGGATCGATCGGCCTGCCGCCAAGTCCGGTGGGATCGTTCGGTTGTGACCACACCGCGCCAACCTCGACCGGCTGCGGCGTCTGCGCCACGAGGTTGTGGTCAAGACGGCGCTGCTTATCGACGTACGCCTCGATGACCTTCGCCGCCAGGTGCGCGGAGCCCGAGCCCCAGCCGCCATGCTGCCAGAAGACCGCCACGACGATATCCGGATTGCGCCGGGGAGCCATGCCTACAAACCACGCATTGGCGCGCTCACTCTTGATTGCCGAAACGCTCGTCGCGCCCGCGCTGTGGTTCACAACCTGTGCCGTACCGGTCTTGCCTGCGAAATCAATGCCCTGCAGGTGCGAGGCATAAGCCGTGCCGCCCTTGCTTCCATCCGTGGTCGCCGCCATGCCGTCGGTGATCGTCTGCCAGTTTGCTGCGTCCATCGGAATCGTCGTGTCCCCGGTGCCGGGGAAGGAGTCGGCAATCGCCTGCCGGTACTCTTGCGGCAGCTCATCCGGGAAGACCACATGAGGGCGCTTGAATACGCCGCCCGAGGCGATGCCACCAAGCGCGCGCGCCAGCTGGATCGGCGTCGCCGCCACCGCACCCTGCCCGATGCCGACCGAAACGGTCTCGCCTGCGAACCACTTCTCATGAAAGGTCTTGAGCTTCCAGGCCGTCGATGGCATCACGCCGGTAATTTCGTCCGGGAGATCGATGCCGGTCTTCTGGCCGAAGCCGACCGCGTGCGCATAGTGGGCAATCGTGTCGATACCCAGCTTCACCGCCAGCGTGTAGTAATAGGTATCGCAGGAAAGCGGAATCGCATTATGGATATCCACGGCGCCGTGATGGTGATCGCAGCCGTAGAAGTGTCCATAGAAGGTCGCGCCGCCCTGGCAGTTCACCTTCAGATCCTGCGCCACGTTCTCCTGCAGACCGGCCAGCGACATGAGGATCTTGAAGGTCGAGCCCGGAGGCGACTGCGCCTGGATCGCCTTGTTCAGCAGCGGGTGATCGGGGTCGGTAATGAGCTTGTTCCACTCGTCGCGGCCGATCTTCACAGCAAACTGGTTCGGATCAAAGGTAGGCCGGCTCACCATGGCCAGCACCTCTCCGGTGTGCGGATCGAGCGCCACAATTGCGCCTTCGCGGTCGCCGAGCGCGTTTTCGGCGGCGCGCTGGATGTCCATGTCGATGGTCAGCTTCAGGTTCTTGCCCGGCACAGAGCGCTCGGTGCCCAGCTTGCCCACCTCGCGGCCGTGGCTATCCACCAGCACATCGCGCGATCCGTCCTGTCCGCGCAGGATCGCATCGTAGGACTCCTCGACGCCGGACTTGCCGACGACGTCGCCCGGCTCATAGTAGGCATAGCGCGGATCGTTCAGCATCTCCTCGCTGACTTCACCCACATATCCGATCAGGTTCGCCGCGAAGCCGTCCTTCGGGTAGAGGCGGCGCTGCTCATCGACGGTCTCGAGCTCCGGCATTTCGTCCCGGTGCGCTTCGATGAACTCCTGCTCGTCCGGCGTGATGTCCTGCTTGAGCGGCAGCGGCTGATACTTCGGGGCGGTACGGTATTTCTTCAGAATCGCCTGGATGTCCTCGACCGTCATGTGCAGGCCGCGGGCGATCAGTGGCAGGTCGGGGTCGAGGCTATGCCCCTGCTCGCGCACCAGGAAGGCCGAAACCGAAGGATAATTGTCGACCAGCAGCCGGCCGTCGCGGTCAAAGAGCTGTCCGCGCGGGGCGAGGATCGGGACCTTGCGGATACGGTTGGCCTCGGCCAGCGCATGCCAGCTCTCGGCGTTGACGATCTGCAGACGCCACAGCCCGAAGATGAGCACCGCCATCACGATCACGATCACATACTGAAAGACCGTCAGCTTGATGGAGGGAAGATCGGCTTCCGTGGCCAGCAGACTGCGCGCATCCTGCTCGGCGCTGGGATTGCGAAAACGCTGCCGGCGGAAGATGTCGATGAGCGGCTTCATTATTCCTGCGACCTCGTGCGGTCGAGAAGCGCGAACAGAACCACGGCAACCACCGCGTTGATCGCCGCGCTGATCAGCTCAAGAATCCAGTTCCACCCCATGGGGCGAGCCAGCATGTGGCTCATCAGCACCCAATCGATGCCATTGTGCAGGAAGACAAAGCAGAATGTCAGCAGCAGGCGGCTGCCATGCGCATCGGTATCAAGCTTCGCGCCCACCGAGGCCGCGAGATAGCCGATGAAGGACTTGGCCAGGCCAAAAACGCCGATCGGCTGATGCGTAAGGGCATCCTGCAGGATGCCGATGACCATACCGCCCAGCGTCGCGCCCACCGGGTTGCGGCGCGCGGTGCCAAAGTAAACCACCACCAGCAGCGGCAGATCGAGCAGGCCGAAGTGTGAAAAGTGCAGCGTGACCAGCGACTGCAGCCCGAGAGCCAGCAGCGGCAGCACCAGGTATACCCAGATCGGAAGAGTCTGTTCATCGGCCTCACGCCGCGTCGATGCCATCAGCGCCATCGGCTAAACTCCTCTTCCCTGCGGTGTGGCCGTATCGGCCGGTTTCGGCTTCTGCTGTGAAGGCGGACGGCTGCCGTCATCCGGAACCAGGGTGGGACTGCGATGCACCACCGGCTTCTGTCCATTTGCCGTGCCGTTCGCCGGATGCGTTGCGCCGGTCGTCCCCGCAGAGCCCTGCGAGGCTGGACGAGCGGTCCGGGTTTCGGGCCCGTCGACAATCACATGCGTGGTCGAGCTGGGGCGCAGCGGAGTCACTGCTCCCGTACCGGCAGTGGCCGCCGGGCTCACAGCGGGACGATGCACCACCGTCCCGGTAGCGCCAGTCGAGCCGGCAACACCGGCCGGATGCGTCGCCGAGAGCGGGTGCGTGGCCGTGACCGGATGCGCAGACACAGAGGTTGTTCCGGTTGCGCCGGAGGCTGCGTGCGTCGGGGGATGAGTCGCGGCAGCTCCCGCTACCGCGCCGGAAGTGGCGCTATGCGCGGCGGCTGCAGTGCCACCGGCTCCCACAACGACTTCGTGCGATCCATCTGAACCACTGGAACCCTCCGCCAGAGCAGCGGCCTTTGCCTTCTGCGGCGGCAGCTCCTCGCTGCCGTCATGCACCGGGACAGTGCGCGCGCCGGGCGTCATCTCGGATGCGGGCGGCGTCTGATCCGGACTGAAGCCATCGGGATGCGCGGCCTGCGGCGGATGCAACGGCTGAACTACATTGCCGGTCTCATCCACGTTGCTGTCCGGATTGGTGTCGGCCGGGGAATTCTGGTCGACGCGGTTCGGAAGTCGTTCGGAGAGGATGTCCGATGCGCGCTTCTGCGCCGCAGCGCCTTCGGCCTCGCTCTCGGCCAGGTCCTTGGCCTCCTGCGCCGAGGCGGCATCTCCCATGTTCGTGATAACCAGCACTTCTTCAAGCTCCGAGAGGTGCGCCGCCGGCTTCACAATCACATCCTGCAGCGGATCGCGATCCGGGTCCGGCTGCATCTTCTCGACCGTGCCGACAGGCAGGCCGCGCGGAAAGATCTGGTCGCCGCCGCTGGTCAGAATCTTTTCGCCCTGCTTGATGCGCTCGTCAGGCGAAACATTGACAACCTGGACGCCGCCGAAGGCCGCGCCCTTGAGCACGCCGCGAATGCGCGTGGTCTCGAGGATCACGCCGACGCCGCTGGTCGTGTCCGAGATCAGCATGAGCTGGCTGGTGGAGGGAAAGACTTCCTTGATGCGGCCGACGATACCATCCTGCGTCACCACCGGCATATCCGGCTGGATGCCGTCATCGGAGCCCTTGTCGATGTAGACGATACGGGACTGATCGGTACCCGAGCTGCCGACGACCTGCGCAGGGACAGTCTTATAAATGTAGTGCTCTTTGAAGCCGAGCATGGCCTGCAGGCGCTGGGCCTGCCTGGCGTCCTCGGCGACACTTGCCTGCTCGAGGCGCAGCCTCTCGATCTCATTGCGGAGATCGGCGTTGTCGCGGCGGACGTGGATCAGGTCGATGTAGCCGCCCCAGATGCCTTCAATCCAGCCACCGAAGTTACGCAGCAGCTTTTCGGGCGGGGTAATCACGGTCACGACCGCGTAGCGCAGCATGCTGACCGCACGCGAGTCGCCGGATCCCGTAGAGGCCGGGCGCTTGGCCTGCACCGCCAGGGCGAGCAGCTGCACCACCAGCACCAGCAGGAGGACAAGGGCGTTCTTATAGCGGGAGAAGAATGATTCCATGCGACTGGAGCGACCCTGTTAAGAGTCGCTCCTCATAATGCTAGTCGATCTTGATCTTGCGCAGCAGACGGAAGTCGCTGAGCATTTTGCCCGTACCAAGCACAACACTGGCCAGCGGGTCGTCGGCGATCGAAACCGGCAACCCGGTTTCCTCGCGGATGCGCTTGTCCAGGTTCTTGATGAGCGCGCCGCCGCCGGTCAGCACAATGCCGCGATCGCTGATGTCGGCCGAGAGCTCGGGCGGAGTGCGTTCAAGCGCCACGCGAATCGCGTTCATGATCGTCGCAATCGACTCGCCCAGCGCTTCGCGGATCTCCGAGTCTTCGATGGTGATAGTCTTCGGCACACCCTCGATGAGGTTGCGGCCCTTGATCTCCATCGTCAACGGCTTCTCAAGTGGATAGGCGGAGCCGATCTCGATCTTGATCTGCTCGGCGGTGCGCTCACCGATGAGCAGGTTATATTTCCGCTTCAGGTAGTTCATGATGGACTCGTCCATCTGATTGCCGGCCATGCGGACCGAGCGCGAATAGACGATGCCCGAGAGCGAGATGACCGCGATATCCGTCGTACCGCCGCCGATATCGACCACCATGTTGCCCGAGGGCTCGGTGATCGGCAGCCCGGCGCCGATGGCGGCAACCATGGCCTGCTCGACGAGGAAGACTTCGCTCGCCTTGGCGCGATAGGCCGAGTCCTCGACCGCGCGCTTTTCCACCTGGGTGATCTCCGAAGGCACGCCGATCACGATGCGCGGATGCACCATCATCTTGCGGTTGTGGGCCTTCTGGATGAAGTAGTTCAGCATCTTCTCGGTGACCTTGAAGTCGGCGATGACGCCGTCCTTCATGGGCTTGATGGCCACGATGTTGCCCGGCGTGCGGCCCAGCATCTCCTTGGCTTCCTTACCGACAGCCTCGACTTCACCGGTGTTCTTGTTGATGGCTACGATCGAGGGCTCATTGACGACAATACCCTTGTTGGCCGCATAGACCAGGGTGTTGGCCGTGCCCAGATCAATGGCGAGGTCACTGGAGAAAACACTGAACAGCGAGCGCACACCGTGTGCCCGCGAAGAACGCGACTGAAAACCATTCGATGACATGAGGATGCTGACTTCCGGAGGAGACTGGACCCAAAAACAATTGTAAACATATCGCGCGCGTACACACGGAAAGGTGCGATTTCTCTGGCGATTTCGCACCCTGCAAGATCGCGGCGCTCTCCGCTCACCTCATAAGACGAGAGATTCCGCCTGAAAGCGATGCATGCGCACGGATCTGCGCACGTCTGAATTCCTTCCTCGGAGCTCCATCCCGTCGCTTGTGACCTCCGTACCTTTGAATGAACAGGCAGCATTCCAGAGCATCATGAGGCGCAGCGACGGAAGTCGTGCCGCTGAAACGGCGAAAGCCCGGCTGGAACCGGGGCTTTCGTTTACCTCTGGAGACTGCGCTGAAGAGAACATCGTCGTCCGACCGTTTGGCCCGCTCAGGCAGCAGCCCGGGCTTCACTTTCCCTGATTGGCCCGTTTCACTCCGGAAGTCAATAATTTTCCTTAGTCCTCAGCTCCCCTTTTACAGGCCCTGTCTCGATTCCATTCGAAACAGGAGGCTTAGCCCGCTCCCATCGCGGGACTTTATCTTCTACAGCGCGAAATCCTCTCCTTGTTTATCCTGAATTGTTTCGCCCCCAAGGAGATCGCTTTGTCCCACACGACGTACAAGAACCTGATCGGCGGCCACTGGGTCCCAAGCCGCACCGGCAAGACCTTCCTGAACATCAATCCCGCCAATTCCGACGATATTGTTGGCGAGTTCCAGGCCTCCGGCGCAGCGGATATCGATGACGCCGTGGCCGCAGCTGCGGAGGCTTACAAGACCTGGAGGCTGGTGCCCGCTCCCAAGCGCGCCGAGATCCTCTACCGTTGCGGCGAGCTGCTGGCCGAGCGCAAGGAGAGCTACGCCCGCGAGATGACCCGCGAAATGGGCAAGGTGCTGAGCGAAACCCGCGGCGACGTGCAGGAGGCCATCGATACCGCCTACTACATGGCCGGCGAAGGCCGTCGGCTCTTCGGCCAGACCACACCCTCCGAGCTCAAGTCAAAGTTCGCCATGTCGGTGCGCATGCCAGTCGGCGTCGTGGGCATGATCGCACCGTGGAATTTCCCCATGGCGATTCCTTCGTGGAAGCTTTTCCCGGCGCTGGTCTGTGGCAACACCTGCGTCATCAAGCCGGCCGAAGACACGCCGCTCTCTACCTTTAACCTGGTCGAATGCCTCGCCGAAGCGGGCCTGCCGCCGGGCGTGGTCAACATCGTCACCGGCTTCGGCCCCGATGCGGGTGCGCCGCTGGTCTCGCACCCCGGTGTCCGCGCCATCTCCTTCACCGGATCGTCCGAGGTAGGCCGCATCGTCGGGCAGACGGCCGCCGCCAACTTCAAGCCCTGCTCGCTCGAGATGGGCGGCAAGAACGCGATGATCGTCCTCGACGACGCCAACCTCGACCTCGCCATTGAAGGCGCGCTCTGGGGAGCCTTCGGCACCACCGGCCAGCGCTGCACGGCGACCAGCCGCATCATCCTGCATAAGAAGATCGCCGCCGAGTTCACCCGGAAGCTCGTCGCCCGCGTGGACGCGCTCAAGGTCGGCGACGGCCTCGACGAGCACATCCAGATGGGTCCGCAGGTGAACCAGCAGCAGATCGAGACCTCGATCCGCTACTGCGAGATCGCGCAGAAGGAAGGCGCGAAGCTGCTCACCGGCGGCAGCGTGCTCGAGGACGGCGTCTACGACAAGGGCCATTTCTTCGCCCCGACGGTGTTCGGCAATGTAAAGCCCAACATGCGCATCGCGCAGGAGGAAGTCTTCGGCCCGGTCGTCAGCCTGATCGAGGTCGAGAGCTATGAAGAGGCGCTCGAGGCGGCGAACGGCATCCAGTACGGTCTCTCGACCGCGCTCTACTCGCGCGACGTGAATAAGGCTTTCCAAGCCATGCGCGACCTTGAGGCGGGCATCACCTATATCAATGCGCCGACCATCGGCGCCGAGGTGCACCTGCCCTTTGGCGGGGTAAAGCAGACCGGCAACGGACACCGTGAGGGCGGCACCGGCGCACTTGACTTCTACACCACCTGGAAGGCTGTCTATGTCGACTTCTCCGACACGCTGCAGCGCGCGCAGATCGACAACGCGGACTAAAAACCTGTCATTCCCATATCGGGCGGCCATCTCCGGCCGCCCGATATAGAGATGTATATATCAAAATATATGCTATCCTTCCGGCATGCCGACTCTCGCGAGGAAGCCAAAAGCTGCATCTGCGACGCGCCGCAAACCTGCCGAGCGCGAACGCGTTCTCATTGAGTTCCCTGCAAGCTTGCTGAAAAAGGCCGATCAGGCGGCCGCGGCCCAGTCCCGTAACCGCAGCGAGTTCATACGACGCGCGGTCGAGCAGGCTGTCGAAGCAATCGAGCGCAGGGCTTTCGAAGAAGAATTGGCAGCCGCCTACCGGGCAAACAGCGAACTCGGCCTCGAAGTCGCCGGGGATTTCGAGCATATTGACCAGGAAGGTCTGTAATTGAGTCCGGATCTGCTTCGCGGCTCCGTCGTGGAAGTGCATCTCGATCCCGTAGTCGGTCATGAGCAGGGCCGATCCCGCCCCTGCGTCATCGTCCAGAACAACATCGGCAACCGCTTTTCCTCGACCACAATTGTTGTTCCACTCACCGACGCGGCTCACATCCGGCACCCATCTCCGATTTATGTGCTTGTCCACAAGGGAGAAGGCGGCACGCGTAAGGACAGTTACGCACTCTGCGATCAGATTCGCACTGTCGACCAGAGACGCTTCGGCCGCATTTACGGTGCGCTCTCACCTGAAACCATGGACATCATAGGCAAGGCGCTTATGGTCAGCCTGGGTTTGAGATCGCGTCTCTGACGTCGCTATTCCTTCTATATTCCAGCAGACATCTCGAAAATCCGGAGATCCTCTACTAAAATCCGCATCTAAGGTTGCAATTCCCCCAAGCCCAACCCCGGAGAAATCCATGACCCTGCTCCTCATCCAGATGGCCACGGTGTTGCTCACCGCGCTCTTCTGCGGATGGCTTGCCCGCAAGCTCGGTCAGTCCCGCGTCATCGGTGAAATTATTGGCGGCATTCTGCTCGGCCCTTCCGTCCTCGGACGGCTGGCACCGCACGTCTCATCCACGCTTTTTCCGCTTCCATCGCTCGGCTCGTTCGAGACCATCAGCACCATCGGCCTTGTTCTTTTTCTTTTTCTGATCGGCAGCGAGCTCGACTACGACCATCTCCGGAAGCAGAAGGCCACGGCCACGCTGGCCAGCGGCATGAGCATTTTCATCCCCTTCGTGCTGGCAGCGCTCGCGGCGCATTCGCTCCGGATCCGCTTCGCTCCCACCGGAATCGGCCGCGTTCCTTTCGTCCTGTTTCTCGGCATCTCCATGAGCATCACCGCCTTTCCGGTGCTCGCGCGCATTCTCGAAGAGCGCAAGATGCAGTCGAGCTCGCTCGGTACCACGGCGCTGATGTGCGCCGCCGTCGATGACGTCTGCGCCTGGTCTCTGCTGGCCATTGCCCTTACCTTGTTGCCCAGCGGCGCGAACGCGACTCCTTTTGGATGGCGCATGCTCTGGCTCGTGGGCTACCTCGCGGTCATGCTCGGCGTGGTCCGGCCTCTTGGCGCATGGATGGTTCGCCGCCAGAACTCCATCACACTGTCCTATGAAATCTTTGGTCTCATCCTGGCCGTAGTCCTCGGCTCGGCTGCGGCCACGGACGCCATCGGTATCCATCCGCTCTTCGGAGCCTTCCTGGCGGGCGTCTGCTTCCCGCGGGTCCCACACTGGCAGCAGGCGGTACGCACCCGGCTGGATATGGTCGTCTCCATCCTGCTGTTGCCGCTGTTTTTCGCCCTCACCGGCATGCGCACACGGCTTGACCTGCTGAGCGGCGGTAAGATCTGGCTCTGGACCGGACTGGTTCTGCTGGTCGCGGTCGCCGGCAAGATGGGCGGCGCGATTCTGGCCGCACGCTGGACCGGACAATCGTGGCGAAATGCCGCGGCTCTCGGCGCGCTGCTGAACACGCGCGGGCTCGTCGAACTGGTGGTCCTCAATATCGCTTACAACGCGCATGTCTTCTCGCCTACGCTCTTCACCATGCTGGTGGTGATGGCGCTGGTGACCACCATGATCACCACGCCGATCCTCAACCTGCTCGGGATCGAGGACAACAGCAAGGGCGAAGTCGAAGACCTGGCAGAGATGCAGGCCGCCTGACTGGGTCGTAATTAGCGCTGTAAAAGGCCACCCCTGCGTTCCGTAGCGGTGGCCTTTGATTTTCAGCTGTCGCCTCCCCATTCAAGCCAACTGAAGTCCTGCATGAGCCACCATAGATCTACACTTGCGACCAGCGGGAGCAAGGGCCGGAGGCCGGCCGCCCGGACGGCCAGTCCCGAAACGCTTCCACTATGCGGTAGGATGGAAGGTTCGTCTGTGAAGGAGTTTGCATGATCATCGGAGTTCCGAAGGAAGTTAAGGATCACGAGAGCCGCGTCGGCATTACGCCGGCCGGAGTCAAAGCGCTGTCCGACGCCGGGCACAAGGTGCTGGTGGAGACCCGCGCCGGTGAGCTCTCGGCGTTTCCCGACGATGAGTACCAGGCGGCTGGTGCGGAAATCGTCGGCTCGGCTCACAATGTGTGGGGACTGGCCGACATGGTCGTCAAGGTCAAGGAGCCGGTCGAGAAGGAGTACGGCCACTTCCGTGAAGGGCTCACGCTTTTCACCTATCTGCATCTCGCTCCGATTCCTGAGCTGACCGACAAGCTGCTCACAAAGAAGGTCACCGGCATTGCCTACGAGACGATCCGCGACCGTGCCAACACGCTTCCCCTGCTCACCCCGATGTCCGAGGTCGCAGGCCGCATGTCCGTGCAGGTCGGCGCGTCCTACCTCGAGAAGGAAAAGGGCGGCCGCGGCGTGCTGCTCGGCGGCGTTCCGGGCGTTCCCCCCGCGAATGTCTGTATCATCGGCGGCGGCATCGTAGGCACGAACGCGGCCAAGATTGCCGTGGGCATGGGCGCGAAGGTCACCATCGTCGACCTCAGCCTGAACCGCCTGCGCGAGCTCGACGACATTTTCGGCGGCAAGCTCTTCACGCTGGCCTCGAACTCCTACAACGTGGCTCGCGCCACGGCCGAGGCCGATCTCGTCATCGGCGGCGTCCTGATCCCCGGCGCTGCAGCCCCGAAGATCGTGACCCGCGAGATGGTTTCGAAGATGAAGAAGGGCGCGGTCATCGTCGATGTAGCTATCGACCAGGGCGGCTGCATCGAGACGGCGAAGCCAACCACGCACTCGAACCCGGCCTATGAAGTCGACGGCGTGGTGCACTACTGCGTGACGAACATGCCGGCCGCAGTGCCGAACACTTCGACCCTGGCGCTGACGAATGCGACTTTCCCATACGTTCTCAAGCTGGCGCAAAAGGGCGCGAAGGCTGCGATCCTTGAAGATGACGGCATCCGCGACGGCGTGAACACCTACAACGGCATCATCACCTGCGAGCCGGTCGCAGTCTCACAGCAGAAGTCCTGGAAGCCGGTGCGCGAACTGCTCGCGTAGAGGAATCTGCCTCCCACGTCTCAAAATCGAGACGTGGGGTACCCGGCTATCAGGAAGAGAAGTAAAAACGTAGCTCCCTCCACTTTGCGAGACAAATTACGCCTCGCTTCGGTCGGGATGACAACCTTTCCAGAAACGCAAAACGGCGTGGCCTGCGGGCCACGCCGTTTCTTTTCGACCAGAAAACTTACTGCTGGGTCACATGCACAGGCCGCGTGATGCGGAAGGTCAGTGTCGTCTCGGCCGGAATGACGATCTCCTTGTTGCCGGTGAGACCTGCGCCTGCCGTACCTGCGCCCGCACCGGCCAGGCCGCCGATCAGAGCACCCTTGCCGCCGCCTGCGAGGCCGCCGATGATCGCGCCCAGGCCCGCACCGCCGCCGACGAAGCCGGCTGTCCGCTTGCCTTTGCCCTTTTCGGCGCGCTCGATGGTGCTGGATTCGATGTCGTAGGTCCGGCCTTCGGCGCGAACTGTGTCAAGACGCAGCGTGAGCAGCGCGCCACCCTTGAAATGGCCGAGCGCCTTGGCATCCACCACGGTGCCGGTCGCCGTCGAGCCGGCGCGGATGATCGTCTTACCGCCTACAGTCACGGGCGAAGCCACGGTCGCGGTGAAGGTCTGGCCGGGCTGGCTGATCTTCGAGCCCAGGTCCTCACGCGTCGTCACGGCGAGGTGCGAGCCTGCCGGGATTACGATTGGCGGAGGAGGCGGGGGCGGAACCGGAGCAGCAGCGACCGGAGCCGGGGCCGGAGCAGCAGCCGCTGGGGCTGAAGCCGTGGGCGAGGCCGAAGGCGCGGCGGCCGGGGCAGTCGAATCCGCAGGAGGGGCCGGGGCTGCTGCCGGTGTGCTGGCCGGGGCCGCCGTACTGGCCTGCTGATCCTGCTTCTTGCAGCCCGAGACCAGCAGTACGCCGGCCAGGGCAACGGGGAAAAGCTTCCGCGAAATCAGACGCATATCCATAACGCACAGTATGATGCCGCGAAACCCGAAAGTGTGGCAAATCTACGACAAAAAACCATTTTTCGACGTCTCTCCTGTGACAGGCCTGGGATTGCCGGTGGAGTGAACCGCCTATAATCAAGCCTGATCGGGAAGCGACCTGGAGAACTCCTTGGGCGACGCGAAACACCGCCGGGCGACCGTCATCGTACTTGCCTCGGCCACATTCCTGCTTCTGCTGCTGATCAGCGGCCTGAACGCCTTCCACCTGAGCTTCCTGCATCCCGGCTCCACGATTCAGATCCTGATCTTCAGCGGCCTGTCAGTGGTGGCCTTCCTGCTCTTCGTCACCCTGCTGGTTCTGCTGCTGCGCAACATTCTCAAGCTGCTGGCCGATGAGCGGAGCCGCGTCCTCGGCTCACGCCTGCGCAGCCGCATGATTCTCGGCGCGCTGCTCATCTCCATCGCTCCGGCATCGGTCATGTTCGCCTTCAGCTATCTGCTGATGAACCGTTCCATCGATCGCTGGTTCACGCAGCCGGTCGCGGATATCCGCAACAACTCCAGCCGCATCGCTCTCAGCCTGGCCCAGTACATCAGCCTCAACGCCCGCGCTGAAGCCGAATCGCTCGCGCATTCGCCCACCTTCACCGCCGCGTGGGAAAGCTCTGACCGCCAGGCTCTGGTCGATGAGATCCGCACTCATCGCATCACGCTTCAGGGCGGCTTCGCCATTGTCTATCGCGACGGCAGCTCCATCGCCACCTATGAGGTTCCGACTTCAAGCAGTCCGATCACGGTAGGCTCCTGGCTGGCTTCCGACGGGGACAACACCAC
>NZ_JASGFD010000027.1:0-72266 GCF_047605705.1 Silvibacterium sp.
GAAAATTGCCTGCCAGGTGAATCCAAAAGGGCGAACAGAGACGAGAAATCCACGAACAACCGAAGGCCCTCGCCTTGTATGGCGCGACATTTGGTCTCGCGAATATCTGCGGGTGGTTGCTTGGTGGATTTCTCGTCTCTGTTCGCCCTTTTGGATTCACCTGGCAGGCAATTTTCTTCGTCAACATACCGATAGGAATCGCCGCGTTTGCCGGAGGCATTTTCCTTCTCGAAGAGAATTGCTCGGAGCACGCCAGAAGGCTCGATATCTTAGGTGTCGCGCTGCTCTCGCTAACTCTCGGCTGCCTTGTATATCCACTCATACAGGGGCGGGAGGCAGGATGGCCACGATGGATGTTCGGAATGCTGTTTCTGTCGCTGGTTTCGTTCAACAGCTTCCTCCGCTACGAGAAATACCTTTCCAAAGAAGGCCGAGACCCTCTGGTAGAAATTTCGTTCTTTCGCAACCGCCGATTTGTAATAGGCCTGGTCATGGGGCTGGTCTTTTACATGATCTCGGCGTTCTATCTGACGTTTTCGGTGTATCTCCAGGGCGGACTTCATAAGTCTCCCCTGCAGGCCGGATTCGCCGTATTGCCTTTTGCCGTCAGCTTCTTTCTAGGATCGCTGGCCTCTTCCCATGTCATGCGCCGTCTTGATATCTATGCGCTGACCCTGGGCTTCGCACTCCAGGTGGTTGGATTCGGAACGGTAGCTCTGGCCGTCCGATATGGACTGCTGTGGGGACTCGAAACAGGACTCGCATGTGCGGGAATTGGCTACGGCATCGTCATGCCTGGGGTCATCAAAGCCGTCATCGGCGGCATTGACGAGCGCCATGCGGGCCTGGCCTCCGGAACAGTGATGACGACACTTTAGATCGGCTCGGCATTCGGCGTCGCAATCGTCGGCGGCGTGTTCTACACCGTTCTCCATGCGCAGACGAATCTCCCCTCGCATGCCCGCGCATTCAGCGACGCGACCGCCTTGAATGTTGCGCTTCTCGCATTGGGAGGAGTGTTGTCTCTGTTTCTCCCTAGAGACATGAATGCGCCGGGCATGAGTCTTCCCTCAGCAGGGATTACCCTTGAATAGTGACATCCCGCCGGGGCAAGGGGAAGTCGCATTCTGACTCTGCGTGCCATGCTCTCAGGATTTCATCGGGTCTCACCACCGAAATCAAACATCCGCCAGGACCGTCATGTCGGGCAGATCGGGAGTTCCCGGTTTCTTGTAGCCTACGACGATCAGGCAGCGCTTGAGAAGACGAAAGAGCCAGCATCGCTGCTGGCTCATTCGTCAATACTCCCGAATAGTCTGAGCTGAGCGTGTTTAAGTAAGTCTCCGCTAATGGCCTGTCGTTTCGGGTTTTAAGTGCTGAGAGAACCAATCCAGTTCGCGGGTAAGTGAGTCGATCTGGTGTTCCGTCTCGTGGAAGATATGAGGCTCGCGCGGATAGACGACCATGGCTGCTTCGCGGTTCAGGTAGCGTAGTGCATGGTAGAACTCCTGTCCCTGGCCGAGTGGGACGCGAACGTCGGCGCCTCCATGCAGAACAAGCGTGGGAGTATGGCAGTTGGCGGCAAAGCGAACCGGCGAGTGCAGGTCCAGATCCTTATAGCTCTTGGCGTAGACGTTATATAGCGCGTCGAGATAGCTCGGAGCAATGTCGGTTGTCGTGGCCATGCTGTAGATATCTGTCACCGCTGCGCCAGCCATGGCTGCCTTGAAGCGATCTGTGTGCGTCACAGCCCATGCAGTCATGAAGCCGCCATAACTCCAGCCTGCAATCACCATGCGATCGGGGTCGGCATAGCCCTGCTGGATGACCCAGTCCGTGCCCGCCATGACATCGGCAAAGTCACCGCCGCCGCCATCCTGGTAGTTGGCCTCGGTGAAGTCGATGGATTGCCCGGAGGAGCCACGGTAGTTCGGCTGTAGGACAACATAGCCCTGCGAGGCCAGCAGGAGAGCGTAGTTGTACCATGTGGCGCTGAATCCAACGGTAAAGGATTCTTCAGGACCGCCGTGAATGTGAATGGCGGTCTTGTAGCGCTTGCCGGGCGTGTAGCCGGGTGGCAAGGTAAGCACGCCGTAGATAACACGGTGATCCTTTGGATTGATCCATTGCACTTCACGCTGTTCGCCAAGCGCCCAGTCTTTTGTCTGAGGGTTGGTGTCTGAGAGGACGGTCGCAGCATCCGCGCGCCAGAGGGTGACTTCCGCCGGTTGTGTGGGAGTCTCACTCAGGAACGCAATGGAAGAGCCGTCTTTGGTTGCGTCGAAGTCGAGGGCCGTCGGTGTGAGGTGGTCAAGCTGCGTGACCGTAAGCGTCGCGGGATCGAAGATGTGCGCTTCCGTGTGCGCATGGACAAAGGCGTTCACAAGCAGCCGGTTGCCGGTGAGCCAGCGCATTTCGTACAAAGTGCCGTCGAGCTTGTCTTCGAGCCGGATGTCTTTGCCGGTCGAGAGATTGCGGATGAAGTGCTCATCGGTGATGCGCTTCTGTGTGAAGCGGGAATAGGAAACGTTCTGTCCATCGAGGGAATAGACAGGTGTTTCATAGCCGGATTTTTTTTCGATCACCTGCGTGATCTCGCCACTGGATGTCGAGAACACTTCGACGACAGAGACGCGCCAGTAATCGTCGATGCGCGGCGTGGGCGAAACGCGGGCAAGAATGCCTGTGCCGTCCGGAGACCAATCGATGGAGTCTACATTGATGTCCTGGCGGGAGAGTAGTCGCGCCTGGTGCGTGTCCACATCGTAGATCCAGAGGCGATCGAAATGATATTCGCCGTCGATGATCTCGCGGTCATCCTTCTTCTTCTTGCGCACGCTCTCCTCGGGAGTATCAGCATCCGTACGAAGAAACGCGATGTGCTTACCGTCTTTCGACCATTGGAAAGACTTGATGCCGCCTGGAATGTTGGTGAGGGGCTGCGCCTCGCCGCCATCGAGTGAGATCGACCAGAGCTGCATGCCCTTTTGCTCATCGTCTTCGCTCGGCACAGGGGCAGGCGGCGGAGGCTGAGAATCTTTTTGCTGCGTAGCTGGTGTCTGCGATTGTGCGGGTGGAGCGCCCGCGGGCTTGTTGATCAGTTCTTTCGGGATATCGCCGCGATAGTTTCCGGGAGCGACGCTGAAGTGAAAGGGCGAGCCTGGCGATGCGAGAGGGTTCGGGCGGCTGGAGAGAAAGACAAGGGTGCGGCCATCCGGTGACCAGGCCGGAGAGCTGTCGTCTCCTGCGCCGGAGACGAAGAGGCGGGCGGACGAAGAGCGATCAGTGGGGACGAGCCAGATGTGCTCGTTGTGTGGCTTGCCGGCTGGCATGGGCGTCGTCACGGTATAGGCAATGAGCTTGCCGTCTGGGGAGATCTTCGGTGCCTCGATGCTCCTCAGTCCTGCGATATCAGCCGGCTGTACGGTGTGCTTTTGCGCATGACACGGAAAGGGGAGAAGCAGGGAGGCCAACGCAAGGAAACAGGCGGGGCGACGTGAGGCGAAACGGGAGACGTGCATCGAGGCTCCTGGAATATGGCTCAAGAAAGGATCAGAGCGCGCCGGTCGAAATGGCGAAAGGCGCGCTCTGATTGTTTAGAACTGCAGTTTGAGCGCGAACTGCATGGAGCGCGGCGAGCCGATCTGATAGAGGCTGCTGAAGCCGCCATCGGCGCCACCTCCACCGAGGCTATCGGCAAGCGTGTGTTCGGAGATACCGAAATACTGGTTGGTCAGCGAATTGCGATCGCTGTCATTGGTGCCGGGATCGCCGAAGAGCGGGTGATTAAAGACGTTGAACGCCTCCGCCCGGAACTGGAGCGCAAGGCTGTCGTGAATCGGGAAGGTGCGGCGAAGCGCGATATCTTCCTGCCACGCACTGAAGCCGCGAATGGTGTTGCGCTGCAGGTCGCCTTGCGCATCGATAGAGGGCGTGGAGAAGTGAGCGGGGTTATAGCCCTTGCCGCCGGGGCAGGGCAGACCGCCATTGCGGCTCGCGCAGGTAGCACCGCGAACGTAGAGCGGAGTATTGGGGACGATGTTGGGGCGCTGATTGACCGCGTCGTCATTCCATTCCATCCCGAAGGCGCCGTAGACACCGGTGTTCACATTCACGGGGAGTGACGTGTTGGAGCGGAACAGGCTGTCGAGGGCCCAACCGTTGCTGGCATACCGGGCAAGAGCATGGCTGCCATGGAGGCCGGGCACTTCATAGGTGATGGCGTTCGAGAAGGACTGGCGCACGTCGAGATCGGAGTTGCCGTAATCCTGATGTGGATCGTAGATCGTGTGGTACGGGTTTGGCAGCGCAAGGCTCGAGGAGTTATCGAGCGCATGCGACCAGGTGTAGCTGAAGAGCGCCTGGAGATGGTGTGAGAGGTTCTGCTTGAACTGGACCTGCAGCGAGTTGTAGTTCGAGTACGCGTGATTGAAGTAAGCGGTCAGATACTCGAAGTTGGCATTGCCGCCTTCCGCGGGCTGGAGAAGTTCACTGCGAAGCAGATTGTCTCCCTTGTTGCCGACATAGCTGATCTGGAGAGTGCGGCTGTTGCCGAGACTTTGCTGAAGTGCCACGTCCCACATGGTGACGCGGGGATCCTTGAGGTGGGGATCGAATGCGAAGACCAGGCCATACGGTGGATCGGTGCTGAGGGGAGCAGGCGTGCCGGCAGAGACGTCAAGCGGATACTCGCCGTCCGCGCCATACAGGTACTTGGTGCTGGTGTAAGGAGTACCGAGGGTTCCCTGGGCGCCGATCTCGTTTCCAAGACCATAGTAGACGCCTGCGCCGGCGCGGATGACCGTTTCCATTCCAGGTTGGGTGCGGGCGAGATATGAGAAACCGACGCGCGGAGCGAAATTGGTGCGGCTCTCATTCCAGAGTTTGGTTCCGGCCGGAGCGAGCGCGACGTTCGCCGGGTCTTCCAGATTGGTTGCGGTGTAAAGGGGATATTTGCCGGAGCTCGGCGGAGGATCGATGTCCCAGCGGAGGCCGTAGTTGAGGGTAAAGCGAGGGCCCAGCTGCCAGGAGTCCTCGGCGAAGAGAGAAACGTTATTGAAGATGGGATGAATCTGGGCCGTCTCAGCGCTGTCGATGGCGGCGTAGACGGGATCCTGCGTGGTGACCAGCGTCTTCACATCGGCGAAGTCGTAAAAGATGTCGTATGGCCGGTATCCATTGAGTGGCGTAAGACGCCGGTAGTCGCCGCCGAATTTGAACGCGTGATGGCCATGCGTCCAGCTGAAGCTATCCACATAGTTGAGTTGGCGCTGATGGTTGGTGGCATCGTTGCCTACGTAGTAGTCTCCGGTACCGTCGTTGAAGAAGACGCCGAAGACCGCGGTATTCAGGTTGTATTGTGGCTGCGACTGAAAGAGGTAGGCATCCGAGGGCGCGGTCGCGCCTCCGAAGTCGGTCGGGCTGACCGTGGTGGCGCCTTTGGCGTGGCTGATGTTGAAGCGGAAGTCGTTTACGAGCGACGAGCTGAGGATGTAAGTGGCCCCGGCCGTAATGGTGTCGACGTTGGAGATGGTGTGGCTGAGAGTGGAGCGGGTGTAATAGTCGAAAGCGCCGTACTGCTCACCATCCGAGGGAGCATAGTCACCGCGGACGAAGAGGTTGAGCTTTGAGGTCGGGCTGTAGTCGAGTCTGACGCTGGTCGCGTTCAACGTCGACGGGTTGGAAAACGTGGCATAAAAGATGCCGGTGTAATTGCCGGCGATATCCTGCCCCGCGGAGGGCTTGGCATACGCGTCAAGAAGCGGTGCCACCGCCGAGGAGGCCTGGCTGCGGGCCCAGGTCGTTGGCACAACGTCCTCGCGGGATTCGGGAACGCGGAGTCGCAGTCCCTCGTAGGATCCGAAGAAGAAAAGCTTGTTCCTGACGATAGGGCCGCCGAAGACGCCGCCGAAATCATTCTGCTTCTCGGCCTGGCGAGGGAGACCTTCTTCATTATTGAACCAGTTGTTGGCGTCGAAGATCTCGTTGCGAAGGTACTCGAAGAGCGTGCCGTGGAACTGATTGCTGCCGGAGCGGGTCACGATCGAAAGCTGTGCGCCGGTGGTGCGGCCATACTCGGCGTCGAAGGTGGAGGTTTGTATCTTGTATTCCTGCATCGCATCGACAGATACAAGGTTGTTATATCCGCCGTTGTTGCTTGTTGCCTGTGAGGTGCCGCCGCCTGCGGTGCCGAGATAAACGTTGCTGCCCTGCGTGATGCCAACGTCGGCGCTCACACCGTCGATAGTGAAGTAGTTGGCGTCCGTGCGCTGACCGTTGACGCTGAACTGGCCGGCGTTGGTGTAGTAAGTCTTTGCGGTGACATTGCCTGGAGTCAGCGCAATCAGGGCCTGGAAGCTGCGGCCGTTCAGCGGCATATTCTCAATGAACTTGCGGTCGACAGTGGTCGAAATGGCATTCGAGGTCTCGAGCTCATCGGTCTGTCCATTTACGGAGACAGATTCGCTGGCCGATCCGACTTCCAGTGTGATCTCCTCGCCCAGGTTGTCCTGTGCGTGGAGATCGATGCTCTCGATGATGCCTTCCTTGAATCCGGGCGCAACGATGCTGAGCTTATAGCGGCTGGGCCTGAGCTGGGCAAAGTGGAAGATGCCGTCCTGGCCGGTGGTCGCGGTCAGTGACTGGCTGGTAGCGATGTCGGTGATGGTCACCTTCGCCCCGGGAATGCGCGCTCCGCCGTGATCGGAGACGGTGCCGTTCATCGCGCCGCTTTCCAATTGTGCAGAGGCCATCTGTGTCAGCCCCGCAACGCTGAGCATCAAGATCAAGAGAAGAACAACAGGGTGTCGCTTCATAGCGTCTCCTTAAAAACCTTTCGGTAACAGCGTGCATACTCAGAAAAAAGGCCTTCACCGGCGTGCTATTCGCGCCCGGCGTTTTGCTCGCGAATCATCGCGGCAAGCTTGCGATGCTCGGGAGCGTCATGTCCCCCGAGTGCGTCGGCGACCGCAAGTGCATCGCGCAGCGGTTCGTCCTGCCCTAACTTGAACTTCGCTTCCACCCGCGAAACGCGTAGCCGGAAACCGGTGATACCGGCGAACCTGCGGGTGATCTCACTGCGGGGTATCTCGCTGGTCTTCCAACCCCCGGGATAGGACGATTCCATGCGGTTCACCAGCAGCTCAAGCGAGTGATCGAGCTGCGGCTCTTCCTGGAACTCGATGGTGCCGTAGCAGTGCACAGCCGTGTAGTAGTAGGTCGAGGGCATCTGCCGATCGGGATACCAGCTGGCGGTGACGTAACTCCACGGGCCTTCGAAGATCACCAGCACCGGTGCGGTGTTCTGCCGCATAGCCGCAAGGTGTTCGTTCGCCCGGGCGATGTGGCTCACAAGCACAAGCTCATCGACCGAATCGCTACCTGCAGCCTTTTCCACCAGAAATGGAAGATTGGTGGCCAGAGGACCCGTGTCGCTTTGGCTGACGAGTAGCGCCCAGGGGTTCTCGTCGATGATCTGTCGAATATCCGCCGGCGATTTGGGTTGCCAGCACGGGCGCACAAACATACACGTCTCCTGAAGTGGTTCGGCTGCGCTGCCGCTCCGGCGAATGTTGCCGGCATGTTGCGCAGGTCAGACACGATTGCTGCGACACCGTCAGGGCCTGACGATTTCACCACCGAGGACAGTGGTTAAAACCTTCACGTGCTCGATCTGAACGGGGTCGATGTGAAAGATGTCGTCGGAAAGAACGTCGAAATCGGCGAGCTTTCCGGGCTCCAGACTGCCCTTAATGTCGTCCTGAGATTCCGCGTAGGCAGAGCCCACGGTATAGGCATGCACGGCCTGTTCGACGGTGAGCTTCTGCTCCGGGAACCATCCATCGGGATGCTTGCCATCCAGCGTGCGGCGCGTTATGGCTGCATAAATGGTGAGCAGGGGATTGATGGGCGCGACGAACCAGTCCGTTCCAAATGCAAGCGTCGCGCCGGAGTCGAGCAGCGATCGAAATGCATACGTGCTCCTGGCTCGTTCATGCCCGAGGCGGGTTTCGGCCCATCGTCCATCATCGATGGCGTGATACGGCTGCACCGAGGCGATGACATGGAGCTGACCGAAACGCGGGATGTCTTCCGGGCGCAGTGTCTGAGCGTGCTCGATGCGGAGACGACGGTCAGCGGGACCGTCCTCTTTCTCCAGACGCTCGTACAAATCGAGGATCACTTTGTTCGCGTGATCGCCGATGGCATGCGTGGCGATGTGATTGCCTGCCTGGTCTGCAGCCTTCAGCTCGGCATAGAACTTCTCCGGATCGGCCAGGTCTTCCGAGGGCAGACCTCTGTTTCCTGGCTGGTCGTCGAAGGGCTGTTCAAACCATGCTGTCGCCGAGCCGAGAGAACCATCGGCAAAGGCTTTAAGTGAGCCGATGACCAGCGTGTCGTTGCCGAAGTTGGTCATGATTCCGAGAGCACGATAGCGCGCATCCTCCGGCAACGGAAAGCGGGCCGCCACGCGTACTTTCCATTTGCCTTCCGCGATGAGCTCCTGATAGCCGCGCACGATGCGGGCTTCCATGTCGGCGGCCTCGGTGCCGGTAAAGCCCATGTCCTGCACGCTGGTCACGCCGTTGTCGAGCGCATACTTCTGGGCAGCGAGGAGCGCGGTTCTCACCTGGGCATCGGTCGGCGGCGGAATCGCGCGAGTGATGAGATCCTTCGCCGCGTCCTTAAATACGCCGGTGGGATTGCCGTCGGCATCACGAACGATCGTGCCGCCGACCACGTCTTTGGTATTCCTGTCCACACCGGCAAGCTTCATCGCCAGTGCGTTCGCGAGAATCTGGTGGCCGTCTGTACGCTGGACCCATACAGGATTATTCGGCGTGACGGCGTCGATCCAGTCGTGGCGTGGCAGCTCCACGGGAGACCATTTCTGTTCATCCCAGTTGCCGTCGACGATCCATGCGCCGGAGGGCTGGGTTTTGGCGAAGGCCGCGATGCGGGCAACGAACTCCTCGCGGCTGCGAGCATCGGTGAGCTGAACGCTGGCGAGTCCCTGACCACCCCAGAAGAAATGAACGTGCGCATCGTTGAAGCCCGGAACCACGCGGTGTCCCTTGAGGTCGATCACCTTCGTATCCGGGCCCGCGAGTCTTTGAATTTCAGCGTCTGAGCCGACGGCGAGAATGCGATGACCGGAGATTGCGAGCGCCTCTGCTTCCGGCTGCCTCGGGTTCTCCGTCCATACCTTTCCGTGGAGGGCGATCATGTCCACCTGCGCAGAGAGCGGCCGGGAAAGCAGAACCGCCACAAGCATGAGGATCTTTCGCACGGAATCTCCTGACTCGAATAAGGGGAAGTGGATTGAGCTGGATTGGCTCCAGCCCCGTAAAACACATTCTTTGCAGCGTTTCGTAAAAGTACGGCGAAGTCTGGATGGTGTAAAGAGCCAGTTTTTGCAGTTATGCTGGTGCCAGATTTTCATTTATCGCCAGCCTGAGGTTTCCCCCATGAAAGGCTTTGAGCATCTCGACCTGGATCGCGACTATCGGCGCACCCTGCAGACGCAGCTGACCGAGCAGCTGAAGGGCATGATCCAGCAGGGTGAGCTCAGGCCGGCGGAGAGATTGCCGTCGACGCGAGCATTGGCCGATGAGCTCCGGATCTCGCGCAACACGGTCGTGGCGGCCTATGAGCAGCTGGAAAGCGAAGGCTATCTGCAGGCACATGAGCGAAGCGCCTTCACGGTCGGCGCCGCAGCAAGAGCCTTCGCGCGGCCACGGCGCGGCGATGCCATGGCGGGACAAAGAGCAGTGGGTCCGCCGCGAACTCTCATCGCGCCCAGGCCATTCCGGCCTGCGCAGCCGGACATTCACCTCTTCTCGCTCAAGACCTGGAATCGTCACCGGACGAGGGTGCTGCATGAGTCCCTGCTGCTGCAATATCAGTCGCGATTTTCGATGGGGCTGGATGTGCTGCGACAGAACGTTGGAGCTTATTTGCAGGAGAGTCGAGGGATCCGCTGCCATTGGGATGAGATCGTGATCACCGGCGGCTCGCAGCAGGCGCTGTTCATGGTGGGACAGCTTCTTCTGGGGCGCGGTAGCAGCGTCTATATGGAAGACCCAGGATTTCCTGGAGCCATGAGGGCATGGCAACAGACTGAGGCCACGATCGTACCTGCGCCGGTCGATGATGAAGGAATCTGTCTGCCCCTTCCAATGGCGGAGCAGGCAAAGGTGGTATACGTAACCCCGTCACATCAGTTTCCGCTGGGTGTATGCATGTCGCTGGAGAGACGACTGGAACTGCTGCGAGTGGCGCGCGAGCGCGAGTTGTGGGTGGTCGAGGACGACTACGATTCAGAGTTTCGATACAACAGTGCGCCGCAACCCAGTTTGCAGAGTCTGGACGAGTACCGCAGGGTGATCTACGTGGGATCGTTCAGCAAGACACTATTCCCCGGGCTAAGGCTGGGTTACATGGTGTTACCACCGCAGCTGGTGGAGCGCTTTGCGCGCCTGAAGGCGACACTCGAAGATCATGGACCGCTCATCGATCAGGCTACGCTCGCAAGCTTCCTGGAGAGCGGTGCATTCGACTCGCATCTTCGCCGTTGCAGAAGAATCTACCGCGAGCGGCAACAGCTCTTTCTGGATCTGGTAAGCAGGAAGGGGCTGCCGCTGCGCTTTCCTGTCACAGGCCGAGGGATGAACCTGGCGGGACACTTCGTAATCAGGACCGACGATGTCCGAATCGGCGCGGCTTTGGAAAGGGAAGGAGTGGATACGCCACCCCTCTCCTCGTACTGCAGCCAGGCCCGATGTTCGGGACTGCTGTTTGGCGTCACGGCGTTTACGGATACGGAAATTCGAGCAGGCATCGAAACACTGGCGAGCACGCTGTCCCCCAGCATGGTGGTTAAGAAAAGCAGATCGAGGAACCAATAGGCCCTCCCTGCGCTCTGAGGCCACATCCGGAAGTACCTGACCCGCAGCTCGGGCTATCGAGATTCACTAGAAATTCGGTTAGGAGCCAAGATCGCCTTTCCTAAGCCGAGATCGAGATTCTTCAACCAATCGTTCCTCGAGGTGCGCGGCAATGGCCATCTCTCTTCACTACATCCGAAAGGCTCGGGAGAGCCATGCTGCGAATCGTGCATGGAAACGCGGACCGCTTCATTCTTGAATCTGGTCAGCTTTGTAAGGTTTTCGTCATTTGCTAAGACGGAAGCTCACGGTCCTTGAACCTAGAGCTTCTTCTTAAGGTCGTAGGCCATGTTTTTGTGCGCCGCAACGACAGTTTTGGCCTTGAGTACGGCGGCGCGAAACTTCGTGTCCTTCGTATCTTTTGCTTCGGTCGTGAATAACCGTAAGGCTTTGGCATGATCGCTTACCATCGCATCGATGTATTCCTTGTCAAAGTCGGCGCCCGAAAGACCATTCAGCTTTTCGTACTCTTGCTTGTGATCATCATCGAGATCTGTCGGTGCTGTGAGTCCCCACTCTTCGGCAAAAGGCTTCATGCTGGCCGACAACTTCTTGTGCTCAACCACCATCTTTTCCGCGAAAGTTTTCACGTCCGGGTTGGAGGCCTTCTCTTCTGCCAACTGGCTGAGTTTGATCTCATTGACATCCGATTGTGCAGCCGTCGCTAGAAACTTCTTATCGTCATCCGATTGCGCATGCGCCGCAGTCGAACATAGGAGTATTCCGGCAAATGCCGCCGCGCCTAGATAGGTCTTGACCGAAGATTTCATATGTTAGCTCCTGAACGGTGCTCAGGTACCGCGAGACTACCTCAGCTATCCGTGGGTAGATCATTTTCAAATGCGCTTGCTGGGAATGGGAGATCGTCGCAGTATCATTGGTTGCTCATGTGGAGGACAGATTTTATTCTTCGTGCCCACACAGATTTATCCATAGCTGTTTATGCGTTCCTGTCAAAAGCACTTTTAGAGCTTCAATGAGGTCACTGCATCTCACAGCGTATGTCTGCTCTTGCGGAGATCTCACGACGCCGGCTCCTTCAAAACACCGCGGCCTATGCTGCCGCAACTCTTGCTCATCATGCAGGCGCGCAAACGACGATATCAGCCTCGCCTGGCTCTCAAGATGAGGTGCAACTCTCGCAAATTCATGGGCCCTCGGAAGAGGACGAAAAAGCTCCCGGCCCCTTCCTTGCGCCAGATGGTCGAGTTGGATATGCCGTCGTGGGGCTCGGCAGACTGGCGATCGATCAGATCTTGCCGGCCTTTGGCCGATCCCGCTACTCGAAGCCTGTTGCTCTGGTCAGTGGCGATCGGGATAAAGCACGAAAGATCGCGGCTCAATATGGAATCGCTTCAAACTCCATCTACAGTAGTTACGAGAATTACGAAGGGCTGGCCGCAAACGAACAGGTGCAGGCCATCTACGTCGTGCTCCCAAACGGCATGCATGAAGAATATGTGACCCGTGGCGCGAAAATTGGGAAGCACATGCTCTGCGAGAAGCCGATGGCGACTTCAAGTGCCGAAGCGAAACGCATGATCGACGCATCTGAAGCGGCCAAGGTCAAACTCATGATTGCCTATCGGCAGCAGTACGAGCCGAACAATCGCATGTTGGCCCGGATGGTGGCGTCCGGAAAGATGGGCAAGCTGAGGGGTTTCCTCGCGACAAACTCGCAGCAGCAAGGTGATCCCATTCAGTGGCGGTTAAAGAAGGCAATGGCTGGAGGTGGCTGTCTGCCGGATGTCGGTCTGTACTGTCTCAATGCGGCCCGGTTCCTGTCAGGACAGGAGCCCGAACGTATTTCCGCACAGCTTTGGCAGCCGAAGGACGATCCACGATTCCGCGAGGTAGAAGCAAGTATTTCCTTCAGCCTGTACTTCAAGTCAGGTTTTGTTGCGACTTGCACGGCTAGCTATGACGTGCACAAAAGCCAGATGTTTCGTCTCGAAGGAACGGACGCATGGGCTGATATGAGTCCTGCGTTTGCTTACCACGGCAATAAGCTCAGCTGGTCCCTGCTCGATGGAAAAGAAGAAATGAAGTTTGTACCGCAGGTGGAAGAAAAAGATCAATTCGCGTTAGAGGTGGATCACTTCTCGGACTGTATCCTGCAGGAGAAAATTCCGCACACGCCAGGCGAAGAAGGTTTGCAGGACCATCGGATCATGGAGGCTATCTACGAGGCTGCAGAGAGCGGCAAGGTCATACACTTGTCAGGTCTCCTGCAATCCACACGCGGGCCAGAACCAGAGACAACATAAAATACTTGGCAATAATAAAGACCGTTCTGTCTGAAATATCGGAAGGTGATTCAAACGGGATCGTCTCGCTGAGATTCAGCGGCCGTCACTGGGTTTGTTTGCAAGTTCAAAGATAGATTGCAGCATCCTGCATGTGACGGGATAACACTCACAGGCGACGCCACTCAACCCTGCTCGATTGATGATTCGCACCTTGCCACGCGCGTGCTCAATCAGGCCTTTCTCCGCAAGCGCGCCTGTCACTTCCGTAACGGTCGTACGCTGCGATCCGATCATCTCGGCGAGGAACTCCTGCGTAAGTCCCTGCACGCTTTCGCCGGTGCGGTCTTGCAGCATCAGGAGCCAACGGGCCAGCCGGGCCTTGACTCCATGCAGACGATTGCAGGCCACGATCTGCGCGGCAATCAAAGCCTGATACTGCGTGTAGACCATCAGAGCTTTGCGCAGATGTTGGTCCTGAGCCTGCAGCCGAGCCATGACTTTGAAGTCGGCTCGGAGGGCGGTTCCAGCCATTTGCATGAAGCATCGCGTGGGTATGGGAAGAGAGCCGAGCAGGTGAATGCCCTGCGGAGCACCTTCTCGCCCTACGGTAGCAACTTCTACCGTTTGCCCGTTCGACATCGAGGTCACAATCGAGGCGATGCCGGAGGTCAGAAAGTGAATGTAACGCGGCTCCACATTTGGTTCTTATAGCGAAGTCCCGATAGGAAGCGGGACCCGAACCAGCTGGGAAGCGAGTGCTCGCCTCGATTCCTGCGGCAGCATGTCAAGCAAAAGATTTGAAAGTGGATAAGGCATGATCCTGCTTTGTAGAGATTTCGATTTATTGCTTGGCTGAGCAGGGTTTCTCTGCCGATGCGTCGGCAAGCCGACAGAAGGCGATCTGAGGAAACCCATCGAAGGCTTAGAAGCGACATCTGCGGGAAAGGAAACTTCGATGAGCCTTAATGAACTGCTAGTGGAAGAGTTACGCGACCTGTACAGCGCGGAGAACCAGCTAACCAAGGCGCTCCCTCGCCTTGCAAAAGGGGCAGAAGACCAGGAACTGAAAGATGGTTTCACTCAGCATCTGGAACAGACAAAAGAGCATGTGGAGCGGCTGAAACAGGTGTTCTCCATCCTTGAGGAGAAGCCCACCGGTAAGCATTGCAACGGCATGGAGGGTCTGATCGAAGAGGGGAAGGAAGCGCTGGGCGAAGAATTCGAAGGCGATGTCTATGACCTGGGCCTCATCGGCGCAGCTGCCCGAGTAGAGCACTACGAAATCGCCGGCTACACGGCCGCTATTGCGATGGCTGACGCACTGGGCCAAGGCGAGATCGTCGAACGGCTCAAGGAAACCCTGAAAGAGGAAGAAGAGACACGCGATCAGCTGGAACAGCTGCTGCACACACTGGTCGAGCGAGCGGCGGAAGAATCGGACGAAGATGAAGAGGAGGAAGAAGAGCCGGTTGTGGTGGGCGCCAGGAAATCCTCGTCATCAGGCCATACCAAGGCGAAAATCAAGCGATAAGTCGAATCTGCAAGGGACTGTCTCGCCGACCTGACTGTTTGCGAAAAGTCCCGGGACCGCCGGAAATCATTCCACCGGCGGTCTTCTCTCATAGCGCTCAGATATGCAGAATCTTGGAAGGCTGGGTCTCCGGGGCAGCGTAGGCCGAGCCGGCCCCGGGGGGAATGCTTCGCTGATTGTGCTCTGTAGACGGAGCTACGCACTCAACACCTCAGCCTCTGCATGGGCGCGATCACGTATGCGTCATCTAGCCGGTCGATCTTCCCCAATGAGCCTGCAATCCAAACTCAATCGCGATGCGATCTGGGTATGTCGCGCGGCCCCCATGGAATTATTAGTCCGCCCGGACCCGGTCTGGCCTGGGCGAAAGAGGCTTGCAAAGGGCTGGCGGCTCTACTTCCACCGGGTACATGGAAGTCTTTGGGCGTTCTATCCGTCGTTGACTGCGTGTGCGTGCCCTTGAGGATCTCCTGGTAGGAAAAGAAATGATCCATCGGCAGTCCCGCCTGTGCCGCGTGCGCGGCATCGGGGCGATAATTGCCGCTGCCGTTGCTCCACCATTTGAGCTGCCCATTGTTGAAGCAGGCCTCGCCCGCGTACAGCACCGGCTTTCCCTGGGCAAGCACGGGATGCCGATACTGCGGATGCATCAGTGTTTCACCGCCGGGCATGGTTACGAAGACATACCTTGCATTCGGCACATAATGGCTGTGTTCGCGTCCTCGGGTCAGGCGGTAATGTTCGGAGAAGTTTCGCAGCGAGAAGATCTGCTCGCGATCCACCGGCAGGGCGGCGGCGGGGTTCAGATTCGGATAGATCTTCGGTTGTCCGTGTGCTGGCATTGGCCGGAGGCGCTCCCGGTGTTTCATGCTGGAAGCTGCGCACTTAGTTTCTCATGAAATAACATGCCGGCTAACTGCGAACCGGGGTAAACTAGGCTCGCGCGGAGGAATGAGCCATGCCGCTCCCGGTATCTCGCACGTATCACGGACTTGCCGGCCTTGGAAGCTGCGTGCAAGGGCTATTTGCCTCGCGCCCCTTCTCGTTCGCGGCCGCTACATCCGGCGCCGTCCAGCGAAAGCCCGCTTCCCGTCCTGGTGTGGATTCCTTCCAGGTGGATCTGCGGCCGAAGTCCGGCGGCTGGCCGCTGCCGCGCGATGTACAGGCCAAGATGGAAGCCGCGCTCGGCGCAAACTTCTCGGATGTGCGCATCCACGTTGGACCCGAGGCCTCGTCGATCGGCGCCATCGCCTTCACCTGGGGTTCGGATATCCACTTCGCACCCGGGCAGTACAGCCCGCACACCCCGCACGGGCAGTTTCTGCTGGGGCATGAGCTAACCCACGTGGTGCAGCAGCGCGCCGGCCGCGTCGCCAACCCCTTCGGGTCGGGAGTGGCCGTGGTGCAGGACCAGGCGCTCGAGGCCGAGGCCGACAGGTTGGGTAAGATGGCATCGATGAGTCGGGCTCATGAACAGGCGGCAGTGCCGGCTACGCAGGCTCAGGAGGGCTGTGCCTCGGGCAGCTGTGGTGCGGTCCTTCGCAAGGTTGCCCTGCAACGGAAGGCCGAGGTACCGCGTTACACGGTGCGGCCGGCCATGCGTAGCGGCTCAGGCTGGCGTATCGATGTAGCGCCGTTGGGCGCCGGTCAGCCGGTTGGCTCGCTGCAGCTCACGCCTTCGCGCGATGGGCTCTTTCTTTCGAATCTGAAGGTAGAGCAGGAGCACCGACGCCATGGCATCGCCGGCCAGCTCATCGACGCGGCGCTGATGACCGCCCGCAGCAATGGCTATCGCACAGCGCAACTCGAAGCCCGCCCCGACTCTCCGGCCGACATTTCGACCGGCGCACTCGTTTCCATGTACCGCAGAATGGGCTTCAGCGCCGCTGGCATAACCAGCCGCGGAAATCCGCTCATGGAGCGGGCGGTGTAAGTGGTTGCGGACGCCGTCTACCGAAGATTGTGGAAGTGTGCATGGCTCACAGGCTGCCTGGAACACTAGGAGTACGAATAGCGTCCGGAGTTTCTCCGTTACGAACGGCTCCGCCCGCCGTCTACCGCCCGCAAGTTCTGGCTCAACCCCGGATGGCGACTCCTCCTGTGTATCGGCCCGCTCTCTTGGGCACTCCGCTTGCGCAACGAGATTTGGCAAATGGCGTTCGACTGACCGATAGGCGTCCGCCTCCTCCGGTCTACAGACCGCAGCCGGTTCTGCTTCGTTCGCCTGCCCGATTGCCGGTTTTGCCCGTGGTACAGCGCAGTCGCGATACGGTCACCCTTGATGCCACCTTCGGCCCCGTCGATCTCGGTACGCACGCCAGCCAGCAAACGACATACTCGATCGGTACGGAACATGCCGAAGATTCCGTTGTGGATCTTTTCGAAGCTATCGAGTTTCACGCTGATCTGAAAAACTTACAATTAGATACCAGTCATGTACTCAAAATTAATAACCTCACCGCTTCCCCTTGCAGCTCCACCTACGGAACCTGCAAGAAAGGGGATATGGATGGCTGCGCAGAGCGCCTTGTTGAGCTGGCTGGCAGGGGATTCAAAATAGAGGTGCATGCAGACCACTATTACCAGCCCAAAGGAGTGAGGGGGGCGAAAAGTTTATCTAAGAAGGCCTGCGAAATGATGGAGAGCGCCGGTATCAAGGTAACCGTCGACAAGAAGTAAAAGAGGCGTTTTCTCAGGTGCTTACGTATCGGTAATTATTGCTTCTAATCATCCGGACAAACCTTCAGCTTCTCCGGCGCCGGTGGCTCGGTCGATGTCGCCAAGGCCTTTGGCAACGCCTGCATCCCGTTCTCGCCCATGTTGACCGTCTGGCTGCCGGAGTCCTTCAGCTCCACGCGATGCGTGCCCGGCGTCTGGTAGCTGGCGAAGCCCAGCAGACCTTTCGTCCCGCCCGGGATGGGAACCTGGATATGGAAGACCTGACCGGGCACGAACTCCCACGTGTGGAACTGCACGTCCGCCTTCTTGCCGCTGCCGCGATAGGTGCATCGCCCCTTCGCGCCGAACCACGCCGATGCGTCCATCGCAGCGATCTGTTTTAGCAGCTTCTTATCGCGTACCGCAACGGTGTCGAAGGGCACCACGCTGGTATCGTTGGCATCCGGAGCTACGACAACTTCCAGCTGCACCACGCGGGCTTTGCCCGGTCGCGGCAGCATGCATCCGGTCAGCGAGAGGAGCGGCACGAATAACCAGGCCGCATGGGTATATCTCTTCAAGGAAAGTCCTTCCACCTATGCCATCTTGAAACTACAGCATAAGCTCACCTTGCGGAACTCATAGGTCTATTGCCCGAAAGTAATAGGAATCAAGGTAAGTATTGACCGTGGCCGGATGGGATCGGAGACTTACCGGAGACAACCCCAGCTGTTTGCTGTGAAATCTACCGGAGCCCCAAGTTCGTGACGCAATCGCCGATCCACTTAGCCGAGCTGGCCTTCCATGCCGAGAGCGGAGATACAGAGGCGCAGACCCGCTTGGGCATCCTCTTTCTGCTCGGCGAAGAGGTGCAGCAGGATCTCGAGGCAGCGCTTCGGTGGCTGGAGCAGGCAGGGGGCCATCAGGATGCCGCGCCCCTGGCCGCAGGCCTGCGCGGATACATGGCCGCGAGGCCGACGCAGCCCCGCATCGTGTCTTATATCCGCAGGTTCTGGAGCTGGAAGCTCGGGCCGCAGATGCGTCCTTCTTTCGCCGCGGCGCGCACGTTCCTTTCCGGTAGATCGAAGCCGTCCATGCCGCTCAGCGAGAGCCAGTGAGCCCCATGCGCCTGCGTCTTCATGTCCCCGCCCGCGTGTCCGGAATCTCCGCGTCAAACGCCAGTAGCCGCCTGCGCAGGGCGCTTCTGTGGTTCGGAATCTATGCCGCCGTGGTTGTCGCCTCGTTTGTGCTGCTCGTGGTCGCCTCCGCTCCAGCGGTTTTTGCCGTAGCGGTCGCCTGCGGGCTCGCCGCGCAGGGCAGCGTGCAGGGTATGCGGATCTGGTTTCTGCTTAGGGGGCGCATCCCCGCGGGCCTCGCCACATTCTCGTTTTCGCAACAAAAGATCGAAGTGCGCAGCGAAGACGCAGTGCTTGCGGCCTGGCTGCGGAACTGGCGCTGGCGGCTGGTCTCCGCATCCATAGCGGGATGCGCCTGCGTACTGGCTCTTCGTACTCCAGTTCTGAAGATAGACATGCTTCCACACGCCGTATTCCGCTTGAACTGGCTTGCTCGCGGCGTCATGGCTGCGCAGCCCGCTTTGCCGCTGCTCGCTGCTGCATTGCTGCTGTTCGTTCCCACGCCGTGGTCTGTCTGGTCGCGTCTGGCGATGCTGGCCGTACGCGCCCGCGCCGCGTCGGCAACAGCGCGTGTGCTTCCCCTGGCGGAGTTGCGCGGGCTCGAGGCCGGATCCGATGCCTTGTGGCGAGCCATCGGCGTCGAGCGGCAGTCAGAGTACCAGGCGGCTTTCGAGCGCCATCTCAGCCTGCGGCCGCATGAGGTGGTGGTGAGCCCCGAGTCGGCGCTGGCGGTGCAGTCCGTTTTGGTTACGCTCGCGCGGCAGGACCTCAATCACCTTAGCGAGGCGCTGGCCATCTGCCATGATGTGGACCTCAGTCTTGCTGCCGCGCGGACGCTGGCCGATGCCGGTCGAAACCCGGCGCAGGAGATGCGCGCGGCCGAGCTCGCCGCCGAGACCCAAACCCTCCGCATGCTGGCCGCGCAACGTCGCTGGTCAGAGTTGCGACGCCATGCCGACGAGCTGCAGGAGCGCTTCCGGCAATGCTGCAACGACCTGCGCGCGCGGATGTCTGCGTCTCCACCTGTGGTGCTCGCGGCCGGCAGTGATCCTTATCGCGTGCTCGGCATAGATGCAGATACCCCCACACCTTTAGTGCGGAAACTGCGGATGCGGCTGGCGCAGTTGTATCATCCGGATATCAGTGACGGACCGGGTAACAGTACCAAGATGGCAGAGTTAAATGCTGCCTTCGACGCAGTTATGAGAGAGCGGGATAAGAAGCCCGCCTGAATGCTGTATCTGGCACATGGCCTTGCATGCAAAGGAAGGCCGGCCTTATAACTTCCTCCTCAGACCAAAGAGAAGCGGATTCGTGGCGAAGCTGTGTTGTGATGGAGATTTGCGTGACGACGAAGCTGTTAGACCTGCCTGAGTTGATCGAGTGGCACGAGGGGATGCTGCTGACCCCGCAGCATTTTCAGCAGATGGCGGAGCGGGGAGAGCGGCTCCCGTACTTCCTCTCCGTGCAGACGGCGCCCTATGCCTGGGGCGTCATCCAGTTGAAGATCGACGAGGCCGCCCTGGGCGGCGGCATGCTGCGCATCCTGAACGTGGAAGCCGTGATGCCGGACGGTCTGCTGGTGGCAGGCGGCAGCGATTACGGCATGAGCCTCGAGCTCGATCTGCAGAAGCTCGAAGAGAATCCGGCGCGCATCTTTCTCACCGTGCCGCGCGAGGCGGCGGTCTACCAGCGTGGCGAGTACAGCCGCTATGAGGCCATCCTCGATCGCGCCGATGTAGCGGAGGACGAGGTCTCGAGCGCATCACCCGCGGTGATTCCACGCATCCGGCCCCGGCTGCGGCTCAGCGCTACCAGGGCGGATCTCGGCGGCCTGACGGCGATGCCGATCCTCGAATTCAGCGCGGATGGAACCGTGCTCACGCGTACCGATTATGTCGCCCCGCTGCTTCGTGTGCGAGCCGGCTCGCCCGTGGCTGCACTATGTGGCCGGGTGCGCAAGGCACTGCGGGAGATGGCGACAAACCTTGCCGGAAGACTACGCCCGGGCAGCACCAACAGCGATTCACTCACTGTGCATCAGTTGCAGTGGCTGGTCGCCGCGCTGCCGCCATTCGAGTCCCTGCTCGAAAGCGACCTGGCTCATCCTTACGCGTTCTATCTCGCGCTTACGTCCATCGCGGGCAGCGTGGCCTTTCTGAGTCATGCCCGCGTGCCCCCCATCTTTCCCGCCTATGACCATGACGATCTGCTGCGCAGCTTTCAGGAGGTAGCCCAGTTCATCCGGCTCGCTCTCTCCGAGGGGCTGGTAGAGAACTGGAACGGCAGAAGCTTCGCGCTGGTGAGCGTGGAAGGAGAACGCAGGGACGCAGCCTACGAGCTCGGTCCGACGCTCGAGCAGGCCTTCGGTGCGGATACGGATTTCTCCTCGAATTATTTCGGGATGGTCGTCGTGCTGCCGCCGGGAGTGGCCCCCGACACGATGACCGAGTGGGGAGAGTCGTGTCTGCTCGCCTCGGAGGATGCCATCGCCGACCTCGAGCTGAGCCGCAGCCAGGGCGCGCGCTGCGAACGCGTCGATTTCCTGGAAGACCTGATCGCCGCGCCTGGCTCGCTGCTCTTCCGCGTGAAGAACGACACGCATTGGATTGATCCGCGCCGAAAGCTGGTGTTGAAGCCGGCCCGGCAGGAGCGGCGCAATCCCGAATCCGTGACGCTCTTTCTCAAAAGGCGTTCTGCACACTGACACGCAAGGCGGACGGAGCGGAGCGAGCGATGCCAGAACGAAATCAGAGCAGCTACCCTTACTGCGGCAGTTCCGCGAGTTCTACGCGGAGGTGGCGCGGCTGCGCCGCATGGTGGAAGAGCAGGCTGGCGACACCATCCGCCCGGCCGTTATGCCGCAGCCGGTAGCGGCAGGAGCCGCCGCGCTTGAAGCCGATCTCCGGTATCCCGATGTTTTGGGAAGGGAGGGGAAGTCCATCGAGCTTCTGGTCTGGAATGAGATCGCGCGCTATCTGGATCAGAAGATGTACGAGGTCCGGGCCGCGACCAGCTCTTTCTTTCACGATCTGCAGGAGGAGCTGGTCTATCTCATGGCAGCCTTCGCCGATGAGACCTTCGTTTGCCTGCTCGCGTGGTCTGGAAAGGACTACTGGGCCTCGCATCTGATGGAGCAGAGGCTCTTTCGCACGCAGGTCGCAGGCCAGGAGATCTATCGCCGGATGGACGCACTGCTGGCGCGCCAGGACTTCGGGGCCGAAGAGCTGACGATGGTCTATCTTACCGTCCTCGCGCTGGGCTTTCGCGGTCGCTTCCTGCGCGATCCTGCCGCGGTCGATGCCTATCGCAAGCGGCTCTACGACCGGCTGCTGCTGACCAATCCGGATCTGCGGCGGCAAAGTCCCCGGCTCTTTCCGGAGGCCTATCAGCACACCATTGTTGAGGGAGCGCCCGTGCGACTTCCCGAGCCGAGGCGATGGTGGCTCACGGCAGCCGCGGTGGTAGGCGCATGGCTGGTGCTCTCCTCCGTCGCCTGGTTTATGCTGACGCATTCCACGCAGGAGCTGATCGCCACCACCGCACAGTCCTTGCAGCGGATCGCCACCGAGCAGGCGCTGGCCGCGGGCGGCTCCGGCAAGTGGCGGGTTGCAGCCGCTCCTCCGCAGGAAAACGGCTTTCTCCTCAAGGTGCCGCCTCGCCGTGCCTCGGACCGCGACGTAGGCAGGCCCACTACCGTGCTGGTCGGCGTACGGGGAGTGAACGGTGCCAGTCCGGGCTCGGCCGCGAGCCTGCGGAACTGGCTCTCGCACGGCACAGTCCGTCTCACGCATGCCACCGACGGCGCCGCGCCGGAGAGCATCCCGGTCACCGCCGTCACCCTCGCCGAAGCGCCTCCCGACGGCATCGCCGACGCGGGAGCCGCGCAGTATTTTCTCCTCGATCTGCCGCCCGATCAGCTTGAAGCCGGCCCGCAGCTCAGCTTCCCCGCAGCCAGCAGCTTCGGGCTCGAAGTCGGTTCCGTAATGCTCGTGACGCCGGACATCTCAGGCGCTGGCGATCGTCCGGATGCCGATGGGACGGGGACGCCATGACGCAGAGCATGAGGCAAATCCTGACGCGAGTAATTCATCACGAGCCCACGAGTTCCCGCCGCCGGAGCCATCAGCAAGGAAAGCAGTGCCATCAGCAATGAAATTATGGTTCGACAACCCGGTGCTGCTGATCGTGCTCCTGCTCGTGGTCATCCTGATCGCGCTCATTCTCATCGCGCTCGCGGTCTATCTCGTAAGCCGATCGCGGAAAGAGGAGCAGGAGGGCGAGGAGCCGGCTGAAAAGCCCCAGCTGCTGCCGCAGTGGATGCTCGGTGCCTCCGCGCCCGGCATGCGGGAGAGCTTTCGCGGTTTCCTGCGTAGCTTCCGCCTCCGTCTGCCCGGCTGGGCGGCAAGAGACCAGGTGCCCTGGTTTCTCCTGGTCGGCGAGCAGGGCTCCGGTAAGTCCTCCGTGGCCGATGCCTTATCCGAGTCGGCCTCTGTCCTCGGAAACGAAGCCGATGCCTCGGGCTACGCGCCGCGATGGCTTCTGTTCGATGAGGCGGTGCTGATCGATCTGCCCGGGCGATCGTTTCTTGGTGGAGAAGACCCCGTCGCCGAAAAGGCCGCGCCATCGCGGATGAAGCGCTTCTTCGGCGCCCGCGCCGAGAGCGCGGAAGATACATGGAGGAGCTTCCTCCGGCTGGCAGCTCGTTCCCGTCCGCGGCAGCCCCTGCACGGCATCGTGTTGACCGTCCCAGCCTCTGAGCTGCTTCGCTCCGGCGACGCCGAGCATCTCCCCGCGATATTGCGGAACACTGAGCTGGCCCATCGCCTCGACGATGTGCAGCACCTGCTGGGCCTCAGCCTGCCGGTCTATGTCCTGGTCACGAAGTGCGACGAAGTGGAGGGCTTCGGCAGCTTTTCGCGAGGCCTGCTCACCGCTGCGCTGGCGAAGCACGGCGCGGCTGAAGATGTCGCCGACGACATCCTCGGCTGGTCGAACCCCTACTCTCTCGAGAGCGCCTTTACTTCCGAATGGGTTGACGAGGCCTTCGACTCCACTGTGGAGGCGCTTCTGCGGCACCAGCTGGAGATGCTGGCCGAGAGCTCCACTGCCTCCGATGCCGACGGCGTCATTCTCTTTCCCGCGGAGCTGCGCAGGCTGCAGGCGCCGCTGCGCGCGTTGATCGAGCGTACCTTCCGTCCGACTGCCTACCACTCCTCGCACCGGCTGCGCGGCATCTACTTCTGCGGCCGCGAGGACGCAGCGCTGTCTCATTCGGAAACGAACCTGAACTCCACCGCGAGCCAGCCTCGCCTGCTCTACGTCCGCAATCTCTTCCAGCAGAAAATTTTTGCCGAGCGCTTCCTCGCCTTCGCCGAACGTCGCGGATTCTTCTCGACCAACCGCTCGGTGCTTGCCGCGAAGATCCTGTCCTGCGCTCTCGCTCTACTCTTCCTGATGATCACCCTGCACGCGTGGCGCCGCATCGGCAACTTGCAGACGGACCGCATCCAGCCGGTGCTGCAATCGCTCTCGACCAGCCTTGAGAGCGTCGCCGTCTCCGCGCAGGAAGATCCGACCTCTGCCGCCGAAGTCATCAACGCGCTCGGCGCCGTGCATGAGCCTGAGTACTACGCTGTCGCCATGCCTGTCTCCTATCTCGATGTCGACGGGCTGCACCGTAACCTGAATGAAGTCCTGGAGCGCAGCTTCGGAGTCGTCATCCTGCGCTCCAGCCGCTTCATGCTCGAGGCGAAGATCCACGATCTGGTCAACTCCATCCCTGCGGTTGCGCGGAACGGCGTGCTCGACCCAACCGCGTACCCCGCGGGCGATTCCTGGTCTTCGGCTGCTTCCTACGGCGAGTTGGATCACTATCTCGACGCGATTACGGCGCTCGATGCGAATATTCAGCGCTATCAGCAGATCAGCGGAGCAGGCTCGGGCAGCTTCACGCAACTCAACGAGCTGCTGCGCTACCTGCACGGGCCCAGCTTTCCCGACATTAGTCGCTACTCCCACGATCAGGCCTACATGCGCCTGTTGTTTGACGCAAGCTGGCAGCCGCTCGAACTGCCACCGGGACTCAATGCCGAAATCGCCGCGGGCGCGCATGCCCGCATCACTCAGTTCTACAGTCGCTGGCTCGACGAAAATCCTCTGCTCACAGAGGTCACGGGCCTCGCCGGCACGGGGGGCCTGGGTGCTCTTTCGACGGCAGGCGCGAATCTGTCGAACGAGCAGCTGCGCTCCGTGGTGAGCCGTGTACACGCCCTCGATACCCAGCTGCGCGCCGGAGGATACGACTGGCTGGACATGGACTTCAACCGGCAGCTGTATCCAGCCCTCGGTTCGAAGCTCGACGCCATGCCCTTTGCCGACAGCACATTCATCGGCGCCGTGAACCGTGAGGGCGTGGCTCGTCTCTCGGCTCTGCGCGCAGGCTTGTCCACAACCCCGGCAGTGCTCGACTTCGAGCAGGGCCGGGTGCAGGTCGCTGGCCCTGTGCTCGCGCTCGGCTCGGTGCTCGACGCGCTGCTCGGTTACGACTTCATGGCGGATAACTATGCCAGCGCCACCGGCGACGGCGGCTGCCAGCTCATTCCTCCGGGGAACATCTGGAACCAAGACAAGCTCACCCAGGCCGTGCAGTTACACGCCTTGCGAAACACTGCCCGTGATGAGGTGCTTCAGGCGCTGCCCGGTGAATATCAGGCCTCTGTGCAGTCGCTTGCTGACCGCCGTGCGGCGAATGCCATCTGGGCGCAGGTGAGCGATGCCGCATCCGCCAACCCCGCGGCCGGTGACAGGCAGGAGGCCCTCGAGACCGAGCTGAAGAACTTCAGCCAGTCGCTCGACCCGCTGAAGCAGATCGGCGATTCGCTCACCGCGTTGCGCGCCTCGTCTGAGGCCTCGTGCCTTAACCGTTCGTTGGTCCGCCAGGCCAGCTCCATGCTCATCCGGATCAACGCGCAGTTGCCTGCGCTCTACGCCCACGCTGCGCCGGTTATAGGCGCTGGAAACCAGCCGGTCTCGCAATGGCTTTACGGTGTGGGCTCTTCGGACGATCTCGCCTCCTATCTTGAAGCCGAGAGGCAGAACATCGAGACGCTCGCCGCACAGGCCGCGCCGCTGGTGCAATGGCTGCGAGCCTCCGGCGCTCACTCCGCGGCCCTCAACCGCTGGCGTAACATCGCGCAGGATGTCGACGCCCTGAAGGCGCAGAAGCCCGGCAATCCCATCCAGCTACTCGAGAGCTTCATCACCACCGATCTCGACAAAATCACCCCCGAGGCCGGCTGTCGGAGCATCGGCAGCGGTCGCAGCGCCGACGTCTTTCTGAGCGTGCGCACGCAGCTTGCGGCCATCGTCGTGGCGCACTGCCATGACGTGGCCATCGCGCGCTACAACAACCTCGCCGCCGGATTCAATCAGACGCTGGCCGGCCGCTTCCCCTTCTCCGCGCTGCTCGATACGCGCAGCGGAGCCGAGGCCGATCCTGCGGACGTAGCGCGCTTTTATCAGGCTGTGGACAGCGACGCTCCCGGACTGGCAGCGGTATTGCCCGCGGTGGTGCGCAATCCGGATGAGGTGGAGTCCTTTCTTGCCGCCATCGCCGCGGTCCGTCCGCTGGTGGTTGCGCCGTCAAAAGACCTCACACCCGAGCTTGGCGTCAGCGTGCAGTTCCGCACGAACCGCGGTGTGGAAACCTACGGAGACCGCATCGCCGAATGGCGTCTACAGGTAGGCCAGCAGGTCTCGGCTGCGCCCCCCAATGACGGTGCGTTGCTGGCCTGGCATCTGGGTGACCCCGTAAACCTGGAGTTGCGTTACGCTAATAACTCGCCGCAGAGCCCTTCCACTGTGAACCCTTCTCCGGCAGCCAGCGTGCAGGGGCTCACCGTCAGCTATCGCTACGCCGATCCCTGGTCATTGCTGGCGTTGCTGGCCGATCATCGTGCCACCACCCCGGCCGCCTCGCGCGATCAGTACGTGGCCGTGATTCCAAACCAGCCCGAGGCTGGCGGCCGCGCGACCATGAAGACCGTCGTCTACTTCCAGGTGGATCTGTTGCCTCCCGGCGCAAAACCCGGAGGCGCCACGCTGCCTGTGCCGGTCTTCCCCTTTCGTGCGCCCCTCACGGCGCTCAAATCCACCCCCGCGAGCGGAGACTGACGATGAGCCGATGGATAGAGCAGCCGGAGAGCACGCTGGCGTTGTTGCTGGAGCCGATTCCGGGCGAGCGGCCCTGCGGCGAGTGGCTGCGGTATGAGGGCGTCTATGAGCAGGTGCGAGAGGCCCGCCGCGAGGACGATGCCGCATTGCCCCAGGGCGTATGGCAGAGTGAGCTGAAACGTGCCGACTGGCCGGCGGTCGAGGCTCTCTGTGCCGGTGCGCTGCAGTCGCGAAGCAAGGATCTCTATCTTGCCGCCTGGCTGCTCGAAGCCTGGGTACAGCTCGATGGCTTCGCCGGTGCTCTTCGCGGACTCGAGCTGGTCCATGGGCTCTGCGCCGCATTCTGGGACTCGATCTATCCGGCACTCTCGGATGACCTGGACGCGCGCCTCGCGCCCATCCAGTGGATCAACGACAAGCTCCCGCGCCGTCTCCGCCTGGTGCCACTCACTCGTCCAGGCATGGAGAACATCGCCTCTTACTCGCTTACCGATTGGGACGCCGCGCTGCGCAATCCGAGCGGTAGCGCGGCGCGGCCCGGTGTGACCCTGGCCGCCATTCAGCAGAGCGCCGTGCTCACCGGACGCTCATGGATTCTCACCCTGCATCGGCTGGTGGCGGCATCGCTCGACAGGGAACGCGATTTCGATGCGCTGCTCGACGAAAAAGCAGGCAGGCTTTCACCCGGCCTGCTGCAGTTGCAGAACGAGCTGCTGGCGATTCTGCAGCTACTCGAGTCGCTCGTCGACTCCGCACATGAGGATACGCTTCCGGACCTGAAGCACAAAGACTTATACAGCGAAGAGAACTCCGCGGATGATATCAATGCGTTGGCGATAAGTGAGGAAAGCGATCAGGGGGCGGTGATGATAGCGAATCCCGGTGGCAGAATCAGGAGCCGTGCCGAGGCGTATCAGCTTCTCGAGGAGATAGCGGCCTATCTTCATCGTGTGGATCCACACAGTCCGACGCCATATCTGATATCACGTGCGGTTACCTGGGGAAGGATGCCGTTTGACGAGCTTCTCTCCGAGTTAGTGCGTGAAAACGGCGACCTTGCGAGTATCTTTCAGCTGCTTGGTCTTTCGCGGGACTCGAAATGAAACACAGTCGGTGGACAAAATACAAAACTCAAATTAATAGTAGTATTCAGTTTCCGTTTTAAGTAGACTGCAATCCGCTTAGAGACTTACCTGCGTGCTGGCTTTGTGCAGATTTAGTCGACACATAATATAGATAGTGCACTTCCTTGTATCTTTCGTTCCTTGGTGACTTTCGTTCCCCCAGCGCAAGTAGCAGTCCGATGAGCAGATCAGGGGATATCTATGTCAGAGAGCATTCAGCACAAGCTGGATCGTGTGCGCCCGCCCAGGGTGCAGATTACCTATGATGTACAGATCGGCGACGCGATCGAGGTGAAGGAGCTGCCTCTGGTCGTAGGCGTGCTCGCGGATCTTTCCGGACAGTTGCCCGAGGGCGCCGTCCAGCCGAAGCTGCGCGACCGGCAGTTTGTCGAAATTGATCGCGACTCTTTCCGCGAAGTCTTTTCAAAGATCAATCCTCACTCCACCTTCACGGTCGAAAACGTGATGCGGCTGAAGGGCAAGGACGCAGTCGATGCGCCCCGGCTTCCGGTCTCGGTGAATGCCGAAGCCACGCCGAAGCTCGACAGCGCCCGTCCGCTGGATGCGCTGTTGCAGAACCTGCAGAGCGACGATCCGCTGTACATGTTTCACCCTCTCTGGTTGATCCGGCATACGCCCGAACTCAATACGCTCTTTGAGGCGCGCAGCCGGCTCAGCGACCTGCTCAGCAAGCTCGACGGCAACGACAAGCTCGAAGAGGAGCTGAAGAGCGCCGCCGCCTCTCCGGACAAGCCGAAAGAGCTGACGCTGGACGCTGCCAGTTACCCGCAGCCGAAGGATCCGAAGCAGCTCTCGGCGCCAGAGAACTGACGCTGACGAATTGCGGCTGATGGCCTGGTCCCTCAGCCGGTGCCCCGAACGGCCATTCTACTCAGGATGGCCACGCTGTCCTCGACAGGGCAGGCGCAGGGAGCGTCGTGCGCTCCCGGTAAGGAGAATGCAATGCCGGAACCAACTGCAGAACCGAACAGTGATTTTCTCTCGAACGTCGTAGTCCAGGGTGGCATGGTGCGGGTCGACACCGAAGGCAAGTCCGGCCCCGAGCTGGAGCGCCTCAAGGCCATCCAGGAAGAGCGCACGAAGGATGCCGAGAACCTCGTCCGCGAGTTCCTCGAGCAGGTCTCCTTCGACCCCTATTACAAGGCCGCGCTGAGCTCCTGGTACGAGGATCCCGAAGCCGCGCTGGCTGAACGATATCCTGACCAGCCCGGCCTCGCCGCGCGCATCCGCAAGGTTCTCGAAGGCGATACCACCGATATCGTCATCGCCATCAAGACGCGCATCGCGCAGATCGACGAACTGCTGCAGATGCAGCTCGATCGCGTCCTGCACAATCCCGATTTCCAGAAGCTCGAAGCCTCGTGGCGCGGGCTGCATTACCTCGTCGATAAGTCCGAGACCGGCACGCACCTCAAGATCCGCCTGCTGAATGCAAGCAAGGCCGATCTGGTGAAGGACATCGAGAGCGCGGTGGAGTTCGACCAGAGCGCGCTCTTCAAGCAGATCTATGAAGCCGAGTATGGCACCTACGGCGGCAATCCCTTCAGCGTGCTCATCGGCGATTACGACTTCGGCCGCGATCCGCAGGATGTAGCCACGCTCGCGGGCATCAGCGGCGTGGCGGCCGCGGCACACGCGCCCTTCATCGCTGCGGCCAGCCCGGAACTCTTCGACTGGAAGAGCTACACCGAGCTGAGCACCCCGCGCGACCTCGCCAAGATCTTTGAGACGGCAGAGATGATCAAGTGGCGCTCGTTCCGCGAAAGTGAAGACTCGCGCTACGTCACTCTGACCCTGCCGCGCGTCATGATGCGCTATCCCTATGGCCCCAAGACCAAGCCGGTCGATGGGCTGAACTACACGGAACGCCTTGATGGCAGGGCTGAGAGCCACGACAGCTACCTCTGGGGCAATCCCGCGTATGCGCTGGGCGCGCGCATCACCGATGCCTTCGCGAAGTACCGCTGGTGTGCGGCCATTCGCGGCGCTGAAGGCGGTGGCATGGTCTCCGACCTGCCGATCTATACCTTCAAGACCGACAACGGCGACATCACCTTCAAGTGCCCGACAGAGACCTCGATCACCGATCGCCGCGAGAAGGAGCTCAACGACCTCGGCTTCCTCGCGCTCTGCCACTGCAAGGGTACCGATTACGCCACCTTCTTCGGCGGACAGACCACGAACAAGCCGAAGAAATATAACCTCAGCTCAGCGAACCGCAACGCCAACATCTCTTCGATGCTGCCCTACATCCTGGCCTCGTCGCGCTTCGCGCACTATCTCAAGGTGATGATGCGCGACAAGATCGGCTCCTTCATGACGAAGGAAAACGTCGCGAACTTCCTGAATACTTGGATCTCGCAGTACGTGCTGCTGACCGACGATGCGCCGCAATCCGTGAAAGCCCGCTATCCGCTGCGCGAGGCGCGCGTGGACGTGAGCGAATTTGCCGACAAGGTGGGAGCCTACAAGGCGATCGCCTTCCTGAAGCCGCACTTCCAGCTGGATGAACTCACCGTCTCGCTGCGCCTGGTGGCGGAGCTGCCGCCCCCGGCGAAGTAGTCAGCGCCGGATCATCCAGTTGAACTCTCGGCCCTAACCTCTCAGGAGAACTGCAATGGATGTACTCATTCTTGACTGCGGCAGCGCGATTACCGGGGAATGTGCTCTCACGAATTATGTGGGAAAGATCGAGCTGTTGTCCTATAGTCACGGCGTCGCGCAACAGATCACCGGCGACCAGAGCAATACCAAGCGCACCTCCGGCAAGCCTAACCACCAGGACTTTACCGTAACGAAGTACATGGACCTTGCCACCTGCAACCTGATCAGCAACTGCAACACCGCGACGCCGCTGCCGACAGTGACGATCACGGTGGGGCAGAACGACAACGGCAACGTCACCGCTACCTGGGTCTACACGCTGACCAACGCCCTCATCTCATCGGTCTCCGTAGGCGGCGGCGGTGGTGGCAAACCGCAGGAGACGGTGACCTTCAACTACACTGCGATCAGCTGGACGTATAAGCAGCAGGTAGGCACCGCATCCACCGATCCGGGAAATAACTCCACCACCTGGAACCTCGCCACCAACGCGGCTACCTAATGCGGCCAAGGCTGGTTGAGGGCTCCGCGGTTCCATTGTTCGACCGCTTTGCCGAAGAGCTCGACGACGTTCGCGTCGTCGAGCCCTATCGCATGCACAACGGTTCACTGCTGCTCGAGTCCATCCAGAAAGAGCTCTCGGATCTCCTGAATACGCGGCTTCCACCGCGCCGGCCTCCGGCCGTGGCCTGGCAGCCGACTTCGGAGCCACAGACCGTGCTCGATTACGGCGTGCCCGCCTTCTCATCGCTGAGCAGCGGCAGGTTCGTTGATGTGCAACTGCTGCAGGAGGCCATCCTCGCCAAGATTCGCTCCTTCGAGCCGCGCCTCGAGGATCTGTCGCTCGACCTGCATGCCGACCCCGAAGATCCGGCCGCCATGCTCGGTATATTGCGCGGCATGATCCGGCTCGGAAGCATCCGTCAGCCTGTTTGTTTTCCCGTAAGCCTGCGAGATCACGGAGAAGAAGCCACCATCTCGCTCCCCGAACCGGAGTAAGAGAGCTGTCCCCCATGCGTACCGAAGAAGATTTCCTTCGCTACTATTTCGATGAGCTCAGCTATCTTCGCGACGCCGGCCGCGATTTCGCGCGGGAGCATCCCAAGGTCGCCGCGCGGCTCGACATGCCGCATGGAGAAACGGCCGACCCGCACGTCGAGCGGCTGATCGAGTCCTTTGCTTTTCTCACTGCCCGCCTGCAGCGGAAGATGCATGCCGAATTTCCCACTATTACCACCGCGCTTCTCGGTTCGCTCTATCCGCAGCTTGTGCAGCCGCTGCCTCCCATGGCCATCGCGCAGTTCGATGTAGGGGCCACCATTAAGGGGCTCACCGAGGGATTCCGGATTCCCCGCGGAACCCGCCTCTTCGCGCAGGAAAAGAGCGGCCTCACCTGCAGGTTCCAGACCTGTTACCAGAGCACGCTCTGGCCGGTGACGGTCGTAGAGGCTGCCTTTGAGCAGGCCGTGCACCATCGCCTGCCCGCGAACGGCCCCGTGTTGCGCATTCGCCTTCACGCCCGCGAAGACCTGCTGCGCAATCCGGATTTCCTCCCCAGCCTGCGCTTCTTTCTCGATGGGCCGCCTGAGCTGACCGGTACGCTCTACGAGATTCTTTTCGCCAATGCCACGGACATTTACCTTGCCGACAGCAGCGATCCGAGGCCGGTCTCTATCGGACTCTCCGCGCTCCAGTCCGTCGGTTTCGACCCCGAGCACGAGGTCTTGCCATACCCCTCGCATGCGTTGCCCGGCTATCGCCTGTTGCAGGAGTACTTCAGCTTCCCGCAGAAGTTCCTCTTCTTCGAGGTGGATCGCCTTGCCATGCGCCGCTGTGCGAGCGCCACAGCAGCCCCGTCCGGCTTCCTCGATCTGATCTTCGTGCTGAAGGAACTGCCCCAGCCTGAGCCTGCGATCGGCGCGCGCAACTTCCGCCTCGGCTGCACGCCCATTCGCAATCTCTTTTCGAAGACCACCGAGCCCATCCGCCTCAACCACCTGCAGCTCGAGTACCGGTTGATCTCCGACGTGCGGCGCGAGGCTTCCACCGAGATCCACTCCATTGAGCGCGTCTCCGGTTCACCCAATCCGGCCGAGCGCTCGCGCTCCTACGAGCCGTTCTTCTCCTTTCGCAATGGCGTCTCACGAGATGCCGCGCAGCCATCCTCCGCTTTCTGGATGGCGCGTCGTGTACGCTCCGACCGTGCCGACCTTCCCGGTACGGACATCTATCTCTCATTCCTCGATCCCGCTTTCAACCCCGCGCAGCCGGCGGATGAAACCGTCTTCGCTCACGCGCTCTGCACCAATCGCTGGCTGGCCAGCGAGCTGCCCGACCACGCCGAGCTGAACATCGAGGAGACAACGCCGGTGCTACGCATCGCCTGCCTAACCAAGCCCACGCTCCCGGTTTACCCGCCGCTGGAAGGCGCATCGCTCTGGCGCCTGGTCTCGAGCCTCACCCTGCACTCCTCCACGCTGATGGAAGGCGAAGGTGGACTGCACGCGCTCCGCGAGATTCTCCGCCTCTACTCCTTCACCGGCCACACCTCCGCGCAGCAGGAGATAGACGGCATCAGCAGGATGCAGGCGAGCCGCATCCTGCGCCGCGTAGGACCGCAGGCCTGGCGCGGCTTCCGCCGAGGCATCGAGGTCGATTTTAGTTTCGACCCCATGCAGTACAAGGCCGGCAGTGCGCTGCTGCTGGCCTCGGTGCTGCGGCATTTCCTTCGCCTTTATGGTTCCGTGAATACCTTCACGCAACTGGTCGCGCGGCGCAGCAGTGTCGAGGGCGAATGGAAGCGTTGGGCGCCACTCGAAGGCGCACGGGAGGCGCTGTGACGCCGCTCGAGGGCGCAGGCCTGCTGGCCGCAGAAGAGGCCCCGCAGCTCGATGCGCGCTGGGGCGCGAGGTCGTCCGCGAAGGATCGTCTCTTCGCCGATGCCTCCGGGTTCGACTTCTACCAGGCGGTGAAAATCCTCGAGGTGCTGCATCGCATCTCCGGCGATGGCCGTTCCCATCGCGAGCCGGTACGCTTCCGCTCGCGCATGGCTCTTGAATTCCCCGGCTCCGACATCGAAAGAGTTACGGTCGGTGCACATGAATATGCCGTGCCCGAAATGCTCGTGAACTTCATGGGGCTGGCCGGCGCGCACGCCCCTCTGCCCGCGGCGTATACAGCGCAATTGCTCCGCGACCGGCCCAACACAAAACCGAGCGCGCTGCGCGACTTTCTCGATATCTTCAACCACCGCCTCATCGCGCTGCTGTATGCCATCCACCGGATGCATCATCCCGAGCTCATCGCCGGCTCGCCGGATGAGGGCCTCGGCGCAAATCACCTCTACGCCGTCATGGGACTCGGCCGCGATCCCGGCTCGGCCTCACGGCATCGCCTTCGCATGCCGGACCGCGCGCTGCTGTTCTATGCGGGCATCTTCGCGCATCGCCCGCATTCGGCCAGCGGCCTCGCCACCATCCTGCGCGATTATTTCCAGGTCGAGGTTGCCATCGAGGAGTTTGCCGGTGAGTGGCTCCCGCTCGCCGAAGACCAGTGGACCCGCATCGGCGCAGATCAGGGCAGGAACCAGATGCTGGGTGATGGCGCCATCCTCGGCCGCCGTGTCTGGGACGAGCACGCTGGCATCCACATCCGCCTCGGCCCATTAGGCCTGAAGCGTTTCGAGAGCTTCCTCCCGCATGGTGAGGCGCACAGCGCGCTTTACGATCTCACTCGCTTCTATCTTGGTGACGAGATCGATTTTCGCTTCATCCTGCAGCTCCGGCAGGATGAGATTCCGCACGCATCGGCGCTCGGCAATGAAGGCCCTGGAGTGCGCCGTGCAAGCCTTGGCAGACTTTCCTGGCTCAGGCCACAGGATGATGTTGTCCCTGTCCATGAACAGGGTGCTGCGGGAGAACGCTGAACATGGCAAGTTTTGTACAGACGGCGCTGCCCGTCCAGGTCACCACTCCGCTCGGAGCGAATAAACTTCTGGTCCGCAGTTACAGCGGTGAGGAGGGGATCTCGGAACTCTTCCGCTACGACCTCGAGCTTTATTCGGAAGATCCCGCGCTCGACTTCACGCAGATCGTAGGGCAGAACGTGACGCTGCAGATCCCGCTCTCCAGTGGCAGCTCGCAGTATGTAAACGGGATGGTCGGCCGCTTCACGCAGGCCGGCCGCGACGATCGCTTCACTACCTACCTTGTGGAGCTGCGTCCGTGGCTGTGGGCGCTCACCATGAGCGCGGGCTGCGCTATTTATCAGAACCAGACCACGCTCGACATCGTGAAGGCCGTCTTCAACGGCTTGGGATTCTCTGACTTCTCTGACAAGACCACTGGCACCTACACGGCCCGCGAATACTGCGTTCAATACCGTGAGACAGCCTTTGCCTTCGTCAGCCGCCTGCTCGAGGAAGAAGGCATCGCGTATTACTTCACGCATGACGCGTCGAAGCACACGCTCGTGCTGGTCGACGATACCAGCAACTGGGGCACCTGCCCGGGACTCACAGCCGCGCGCTTCGTCGGCGGCGATCCGCGCTACCTCGCCGACGACATGGTGCTCGACTGTTTGCTCGAGCAGGCTGTCACCGTGGGCGCGGTCAAGCTCGACGACTTCAACTTCACCATCCCCGCCACGCAGTTGCTCGCTACCGCCAGCGGCAGTGACGCCAGCCGTTCGGTCTACGACTATCCCGGCCTCTACGCCCAGCAGAGCGATGGCGAGACCGTTGCCGGCAAGCGGCTCGCCGCATTGCAGACCGAGGCAAAGACCCTGCACGGTAGCAGCCTGTGCCGGGCCTTCCACGCCGGGGCGCAATTCACGCTCTCCGGGCACTATCGCTCAGACCTGAATGCCGCCTACATCCTTCGCCGGCTCACGCAGCGCGGCACGCAGGACGACTATTCGAACAGCTTCTCCGCATTTCCCGCGGCCACTGCGTTTCATCCACCTCTCCGCACGCCGCGGCCGGTCATCGCAGGCACGCAGACTGCAACCGTGGTGGGTAAGGCTGGTGAAGAGATATGGACCGACCAGTACGGACGAGTCGTCGTGCAATTTCACTGGGACCAGCAGGGGCAAAGCGACGAGAAAAGCTCCTGCTGGGTGCGCGTTGCTCAGGGATGGGCCGGAAACCTCTGGGGCAGCATCTTCATTCCCCGCATCGGGCAGGAGGTCGTCGTCAGCTTTCTCGAGGGCAACCCGGACCGGCCGCTCGTCACCGGCTGCGTCTACAACGCCCAACAGGCCGTGCCCTACACCCTGCCGGACGACCAGACGAAGAGCACGCTCAAGACCAGCTCCTCAAAGGGGGGATCCGGCTTTAACGAGATTCGTTTTGAAGATAAAGCCGGTTCTGAGGAGTTATTCCTCCAGGCGCAGAAAGATATGACGGTCAATATCCTCAATAACGAAAGTCTTACCGTCGCCGGAACCCGCACCCTGAGCGTCACCGGCAACGAAACCCATACCAATAAAGGCGATTTCTCTTCTACCATCTCTGGCAACTTCACCCTCAAGATTGACGGCAACCTCTCCATCGAGGCTGGCGGTACAGTAAGTATTAAGTCTGGTACGGACTTCAAAATCACCGCTGGAACTTCACTTACGAATAAGTCCGGTACCACTATGATGAACGATGCTGGAACCAGTCTCACCAATCAGGCCTCGGTCTCACAGACCGTCGACGGCGGTGGTGAACTCACCGTCAAGGGTGGCCTGGTCAAGATCAACTGAAGGTTCCGAGGGGTCAGGGTCATCGGAGGAAAGGAGCACGTATGGCGCCACAGGTTTGTATGGGAGCAGCAATGACCTGCAGCTTCGGCGTAGCTCCGTCCACGCTGATCGTGCTGCCGGAGAACCGCACGCTCACTGGCCCGCCCGCCGCGACGATCATGGACAACAAGCCGATCGTGAATATCCCTCCCTTCGGCATATGCTCCTCGCCATCGAACCCGACGGTCATCGCAGCCACTGCCGCCGCGCTCGGCGTGCTCACGCCCATGCCCTGTGTGCCGCTCACGCTCGCGCCCTGGGCTCCCGGAGTTCCCACGGTGCTCATCGGCAACATGCCCGCGCTCGATGCGAACTCCAAGCTGATGTGCTCCTGGGGCGGCGTCATCGCCATCACCTCACCCGGTCAGACGACCGTAATGCTGCCATGAGTGGACCACTGCAGTTTTCCCTCGATCGTGGCCGCGTTCTTACGCTGGCTGCCTGCTTCGCCGGTGCAGGCCTGTCCATCTTTATTGCAGGAAGCCTCGCAGGCCTGCTCTACACACATTTCACAGAGAACGCCGCACGCTCGTCAGCCGCTGCCGCTGCGGCAGTTGCAAGGCCTTCTCTTGCGAAAGCGGAGAAGCCCGCACTTGCGGTTCCAACTGAGCCGAAGCCAGCGGAACCGAAGATGCAAGACGCAAGCTTTAAAACTGACGGCCAGGTCGCCACAACATCTTCGCCCGCGAGCTCATCCGCAAGCGCGCCAACGAGCACGCATACGGTTGGGGAGGGAAGGGAAGCAGGAAGCACAGAGGCAGTGGCATCCACCAATGCCGCATCCAGTCCTGCAACTGCTTCCATCGCGGACGCGAAGCCCAAGGTTGCCGCCGCGCCCGCGTCTGCTACCGCTCTCGCGCCGGCAGAGGGGAAGTCGTCCGCGGCCCATCCGCTCGAACCCGCAATGCCGCAGCCTGAGCTCGCGGTGCGCGTAGGCTCCTTCAGCAACCGGGCAAACGCCGACGCGCTGGTGCAGTCTTTGAGGGATAAGGGTTATCGCCCGGCCGTAGGCCAGTTTACGGACGGCCACGGCCGCCACTGGTATGTCGTGAAACTTGGGCCTTACGCGCGATGGAACACCGCCTCTGCAGTAGCAGCAAGAATCTCCATCGCAGAGAAGCTATCGCCCGTAATCGGACCTGTTCGCTAAGCCTCGCTGCGATGAAATAGTCTCATCTGAGTGTTTCGGGCTGAGATAGAGAATCATTTTCAGGCCCTCAAGCTGGCCACTTGGAAATTCTAGTGTTGCGTAAAAGCAACGATCTGAACTCTCCTTTGCCTAACACGAAACACCCCTCCACCCTGGCAACGGTGGAGGGAGGTGAAGATGCGCTTCATAGAGATACTATCCTCAAAGCAACTCAGGCTTGTCATTTGCTCGCCGGGATATTGTTTACGGCAAATCGCTTTCCTGCATGAATAGCACTCCTGCTGCTTTTCCGGAGCGCTTGATTCGCCAAAGGGCATCCTGCGATGCCACACGCCATCGGGATTGTTGAGAGCTCCAACATTTGCTAACAGCGCAAACTCTCCTCGGTTCAGTTGCGAAACACGCAATACAGGATTATCTGCCGAGGTGAATCGCTCCTGATATTCGTATCGTACAAATGTATCTGCTGACTGAGCGCGCTGGCCATGACCAAGGAAGTTAGCCTCTGATCTCGGCCCAACTTTTGGCCTTCTCCCATCCTTTCACTTCTTTCTCGTGGCGCTATGGGTCGGAGTTGGTCGCGAAGGATCTGCGAAAATGGCTTGCTAAGATAGGAGCCAAACAACTCGAATGAGCTATCTCGGCTTGCTGAGCCGTGTTTAATCGATATATATCTGTATGGTTTTTGTGGAACTTCTGGCGTACAGCAGCGTATCTTCAGATAGCAATCTGGTATCAGGATCAGGTAGTACGCTCCAATAAGAGTGCGGGAGGGGCTGCTGGCATGCTGGACATGCTCAACTTGGAGTCATAGATCACAGGCCAGATGGACGTCCTGCTATCACCCGTAGGATTGAGTACACATCACAAGATGTGCTGCAGATCGAGCAGGCCTCGCAGCACTTAGCCCAGCAATGCGGGAAAGGCCGAGAGCGGGCTCCCTCATGCTGGGGTGCCAGCAAGAATAGCCGCTAAACGTATTTCTATCGTCTGACCCCACTCTGTCGCAGGCAACGAGGCGCAGGCGTGCATCGCAGGTGGCCACGCGTCCGGCGTGGGCGAGGCTTGAGGGGCAAAGCGCTGTCCGCGAGGAGATCTGGAAAAATGAGTAGCCTTGTTAGCATCGAAAATCTGGGACGTGATATCCGATTCAGCCTGCGTCAATTTGCGCGCACTCCGGGCTTTGCGGCTATCGCTATCGTCACGCTCGCGCTGGGGGTGGGCGTAAATACCGCCATTTTCAGTATTGTGAATGGTCTTTTTTTTAGTTCCTTTCATATTCAAAACCAGAGCCAGATGGTCGAGCTGGGAATGCGCCAGCCCGGCACACAGTGGATACCTCCCTTCTCGAATTCTGAGTACCAGCAGATCGAGGGACAGACGCGTCCCGTGTTCACTGCGGTCGTCGCCACCCAGCTTGGGCTGGACGGCTTAAGCATGTCGGGGAGCAAGCCGGCTCGCGCTTTCACCGAGTATGTCTCAGGCAACTACTTCGAAACACTTGGAGTGCATCCGCTGCTGGGCCGCTTCTTCTCGCCCTCCGAAGGTATGACCCCGGGCGCCGATCCGTATATGGTGCTGAGTTACAGCTACTGGAAAGAACATTTCGCAGCCGATCCAAACATTGTCGGCCACGAGGTTGCGCTCGATGGACATCCTGTGACGATCGTCGGCGTAGCGCCCCGGGAATTCCAGGGGTTGAGCAACATTCTAGCGGTACAAGCATGGATTCCACTCGCCATGGTGGTCACCATTGAGAACCAGCCGCTGGCACAATTCAATGCCCAGGCGAACCGCAGCATGTCTCTTTATGCGAGGCTTCAGCCGGGCGTTACACAAGCGCAGGCAGACAATATTCTGTCGCTCGCGGCTAGGAGACTCGGCGAGATGCATCCCCGGGAGGAGCACAACCTGGAGTTGCATGCGTTTTCGCTGACGGCCGGCCGGTTAGGCGGCGGCTTGGACCAGAACCATGCCTACGAGAGCGTTTCAGCAATCTTTCTTTCGCTTGCTGGATTGGTGCTACTGCTGGCCTGCGTCAACGTCGCCAATCTGTTACTCGTGCGTGCGACTGTGCGCGAGCGGGAGGTGGCCATTCGCTCGGCGCTTGGCGCTCGGCCTTTGCAGCTGATTCGCCAAATGCTGACGGAAAGCATTCTGCTGGCATTACTGGGCGGTTTTGGAGGCATTGTGCTGGGCGTCGTAGGGACGCGCGCCATCAGCTACGTCAATCTCAATACCGACCTTCCGGTCGCTTTCAGCTTTCCGTTCGATTGGCATGTCTTTGCGTTCTCAATTGCCGTTGCGATGCTCGCCGGAACTCTTGTCGGCATCGTCCCCGCAATTAGGGTGTCGCGCGCGAGTCTGAACCTGATTCTGCATGAAGGCGGCCGCGGCATCGCGGGGCGCGGCCACAAGCTCCGCGATGCGCTCGTCACTATCCAGATCAGCGCGGCGCTCGCACTGCTCATCGTTGCGGGACTGTTCACCCGTTCGCTCATAAAGAGTGCGCATGCGGATCTCGGTTTCGATCCGAGCCACGCGCTGGCGATGATGGTCGATCCCAGCGAGATCGGGCATGACCTAAACCAGTCCGCTACCTTCTATCGGACGCTCCTTCCACGCCTGCGGGGCCTGCCTGGCATTGCCTCGGCAACCATTGCGCAGTCATACCCTATGAGTGATATGAATTTAGGGAATGACACGGTCACGATTGATGGATATACGCCGCCATCCGGATCCGGCCAGGCAGCTCCAGCAATTTTCTACAATGTCATCGGAACGGACTACTTCCGCACTCTAGGTATTCCGATCGCCGAAGGTCGCTCTTTCACCGATGCCGATGACGACAAAAGTGCGTATGTTGCAATCGTCAGTCAGGCCTTTGCGGAAAAGTACTGGCCACGACGCGATCCGATTGGGCGCTTCATCACGATGGGTGCTGACCCAAAGCATCCGATGCGTGTGGTGGGCGTAGCTGGTAACGTTCTCTACGGCACGATGGCAGGAAACGAACCGTTTTATTTTTATGTTCCCTATTTTCAGCATGTGGCGATGAATTCTCTGCTGGCAATCGAACTGCGCACGAAAGGGGACGCCAGCGCGATACTTCCCTCTGTGGAGCAGGTGATCCATAGCGTTGCGCCGCTACTCCCGGTTTTTGGAGTGACAACCCTCCATCAGGCACTCTACTCAATCAATGGTCTGCTGATCTTTGAGTTGGTGGCCTTACTCGCAGGCGTGATGGGCTTGCTCGGACTTATCCTTGCCATTGTCGGCGTTTATGGAGTTCTTTCATATGCGGTGAGCCTGAAGACCGGAGAAATCGGCGTGCGCATGGCACTGGGTGCGCAGCGATCGGATATTCTGCGCATGGTTTATCGGCAGGGTATCTGGATCGTGGCTATCGGTCTGACTGTCGGACTAGTCGTCAGCTTCGGGGTTGGGTATGTGCTGCGCAGTCTGATCACCGTTAGTGCCGCCGACCCGATCACCTATGTTTCGGTTCCGGTGCTGCTGGCTTCCATCGCTCTGCTGGCATGTTATATCCCAGCTCGGCGCGCCACACGCACCGAGCCGATGCAGGCCCTTCGGATTGACTGAGCCCATTCGAGTTCACGATGCGAATGCTTACCCGTAGGAGTCGCATCGTGAGCGAAATCCAGCTCCTCTTCGTAGCGCGACCTTGTTCGGAATCGCGGTAATCCTTGAACTTTCAGGTGGCTTCCGCTGGGCAGGAATCAATCAATAAGCCACTTGGTAAATAGTCAACTTAGGAGCATGTTAAGCGTGTGGCAAAATTGCGTTGACCCGGATTAGTCCGCATGATACCGTCGCGCTATAGAAAGGAGAACCCTGCTATGCACTCAGTCTTAGCCCTGCAATCGCTCCAGGTTAGCACCGACTCGGAGCCCGACATTCTGTCACTCTCGTCCCTGCTCAGTATCAGTTGCTGCAAAGCTCTTTAATGCCATGAGTTCGGTGCATTAAAGACGGAATTATTACGGGTTATCTACAGTTGCCTGCCGTACAGCATTTCTCTGTGTCAACATTGACCATATCGCGAATAGTTGATGATTCGCCTGCAGTAACCGGTGACTGGTTCCTTCTGGCCGGACTTATCTGCGATCCGGAAGGAGCCATTCCTCGGATGGAGGAGGGCTATGTACGGCTTAGAGCGCAAACTGAAGCGAGACTTGTTCTCGTATTGCGTTACCGATAAGCGATACTACGATACTCTCGGTTCTTATATACCACCGAAAGCAAGCGATTTCCGCGGCACTATAGCGCAATTTCTGCGTCCTAGCGATACATGCCAACGCATCGGTATTTGGTATCACGTTGTACCTCTGGCGAGTGCTATGCCTCCCCAGGGGTTCAAAATCCACCTATCTGCAACCCTCGATAGCGCTATTGAGGTTCTACATCGATGTATACCCCTACTGCTTGAGACTGACGTCGCATTTAAGGTAGTCGCCGACCGTACACTTTTATCTATAGTCAACGGCAAGCAGTTTCATCGTGCATCATCGGGTAAGTTTGTCACCATTTACCCACCGCAGCATGTTTTCCTGCGATTAGCCGAGCAGCTAGCTAACGTGACAAAGGGGATGGTTGGCCCCTATATTCTCTCTGACAAGCCTTATCGCGATAGTCGCGTTGTGTATTACAGATATGGTGGATTCCAGCGTTTCGATACTCTGACAATTCATGGAGAACATATTCCATGTATTCAGGCGCAGGATGGAACCATGGTTCATGACGAGAGGCTTCCGGCCTTCCATTTACCAGTGGGCATCGAAGATCCCGTGGATGGAGGCGGAGCCATGCCCCACGGCGGCGACAGCTTTCTGCTACATGAGCGCTATTCCATTGAAAGACCGATCACCTTCTCAAACGCAGGCGGCGTATATAAAGGAACGGATACAAAAACAAATCGCACAGTCATCCTTAAGGAAGCCAGACCCCATGTCTGCATGGATGAACAGCTGAACATAACTGCGATTGACCTGCTAAGACGAGAACGCGAGTTACTGTCGAATCTCAATACCTGTCCATATGTGCCGACACTCATAGACTATTTCCAGGAATGGGAGCACGAATTCTTAGTCGAAGAATACTTTGCCGGCATGCCGTTGACAAATTACCGGGCTATGGAGGAAACGGGGCTGCTTGTGAATCGCAATCCCTCTACCCAGGCGACTGCCTCGTTCGTGCAAGAGTTTATGACCATCACGAGGCATCTTCTTTGTGCCCTGGAGTGGTGCCATGCAGCCGGTATTGCGGTGGGGGACATATCTCCCAACAATATTCTGATAAATAGAGATACGCTTGATCTTAAGGTGATTGACTTCGAGGGCTCTACTTTCATAAACAATCCGTCGTCGCAGCCCATGATCGCGACGATCGGATTCTTCAGGCGGGACAAAGATCTGTCACAGCCCTGGAGCAGGGAAGACGACTACTATGCGCTGGGTTGTACACTCTACAGCATCATCTATCCCATCCTCCCGTATTTCCAGTTCTCTCAAGAGATCAAGCGGCAAGTCCTTAGTGAAATAGCCAAAGATTATGGCCTTCCGCAAGATATTGGCCGCATCATCTTCAGTCTCTTCGATGGCGAGGTGCTCGCGACGCGCACAATTGTCGACACTTGGTTTGACAGGCAAGCTGCTTCCATGTCGAACGGGGATGGTGTGACGGCCAAGCTTGAATCTCCCAAGCAAGTCGCACTCGTCATTGAAGAGAGGACGGAAATATGCGACAGAGATACTATCGAGAGCCTAAGTGCTCACACCGAGCAGGTTCTGCCCCAAATAGTCAGTCAGATTCTCGCCACGACTGACTACAGTCGCAGGGACAGATTGTGGCCAGCCGATTATCGTGTGTTTTCCACCAATCCTTTGAGCCTCGCCTTTGGCGCAACGGGCGTCAGTCTTTTTCTTCACCGACAGACGGGGGCAATTCCTCAGGAAGTAACATCCTGGCTGCAATCGGCTCCTCTGAATGCCGAGCACTATCCACCGGGGATGTTTGTAGGCCTGGCGGGAATCGCATGGGGTTTTCACATCCTTGGCCTTGAGGCTGAAGCAAAGGCTGCCATGCGGATGGCTGAAAAATCCCCCTTGCTTTATGCGGGACCTGACATATTTTATGGTGCCGCCGGCATTGGTTTGTCAGCTCTCGCTCTATGGAACAGGACAAAAGAGCAGCAGTACGCCGACCTTTCTTGCACCCTGGGTGCATGGCTGATCGATGAGGCGCAGCAGGCGCCAAACGGTGTGTGGTGGAAGAATGTAGATGGCCATCACTACTACGGATATGCGCATGGCGGTGCAGGGATCGGTCACTTTTTGCTGCAGCTTTATAGTGCAACAGCAGAAAAACGCTTTCTGGAGACTGCGGTGAAAGCAATCGATCTGGAAATAGACGAAGCTGGAGTGCGCGATGACCTGCTTGTCTGGCCACGGGGGAAGAATGACAACTTCTACTCCCCATACTGGCGCTACGGTAATGCAGGTATCGGTAGCTGTCTACTCCGCTTTCACGGCGTAACAGGGGATGACCGCTATATCGTAGCGGCACGGCAGGCTGCCGCGTATGTTGCAACAAAGTACGCAGTACATCCTTCTCAGTTCATGGGCCTTAGTGGAATGGGAGAGTTTCTGCTGGATATGTTTCTCTATACCGGGGAATCTAGATACCTTGTGGATGCTTGGAATATCGCATCGGGGATCAGGATTTTTGAAATACAGAGAGAGACGGGTATCGAATACCCCGGCGAGGAATTGATTAAGTCCAGCCTTGACTATGGTACAGGCGCGGCCGGAATCGGGATGTTTCTGTCGCGGCTACTCAATCCTGGTCCAAGGGAGCTCATGGATCCTCTTCGGACCCACTCATGCAGCATCGCCAATGAGGATGCGCTGAGCGTGTCCCGCGCTTAGGCGCACTGGGCACATCATGATTGTTGCGTTTCGATCTATGCTCCAGGAGGCCTTTAAAGGGTTGCATGGCCATTGGCTCACAATCACTGGTCTTGTCGTGTTCGGCTCCCTTTTGAATGGGAGCTTCACCCTCGTCGACCCCCTGCTGACCAGAGCCATAATCGACAAGGGAATCATAGGACATGATGTCCGGTTATTTGCTGTTCTGGCCATAGCCACTGCGGTACTAGGTATTGGTTATCGAGTCGCCTCTCGGCTTTATGAGCTTTTTGGAAAGAAAGTACAAAACCAGATAGCTGAGACTGTCATTCTGCAGGCTGTGGATGATTGCCTCAAAGTGGCACCGTATGGCAACGATCAGACTCGCAGCGCGGGATATTATGTGTCCCGCATCTATGACGAGCCGGTATCCATGGCAACGTCTCTTATCTCCGGTGTCTCGGCGGTGTGTGTATCCGGGACATCCTTCGTAGCAGCGATGGTGATCTGTGTTTACCTGTCGTGGCAAATCACAGTGGGCCTGCTCTGTATCGTTCCCTTGCTGTTGTACTTGGCCAATCACTTCGCCCCTCAACTGAACTCCTTGGTCAAGCGTACTGCGGTGGAAGAGGCTGAGGCGAGAGAGGTAATCGGAGGTGTCAGCCAGGCCAGCCGCACCATACAGATCTTCTCGCTTGCCGGACATGCCAGAACGCTGGTCCGACAGTCGCTGGGCAAAGCGCTAGCTCTAGGCTACGACGGAGTTAAAGCAGCTAAGACGTACGACATGTACAGCCAATCGCTGCTGACCGTTGCAGAAGTTCTGGTGTTTATTACTTCTGGTTATGCCGTTGCCGTCGGCAATTTGACGATTGGCGGATTACTGGCATTTATGAATGTATTCTGGAAGCTGATCAGTGCTGGTCGAAGGATTAGCCTCCAGTATTCGGAATGCGTGGCATTCGTTTCCAAAATTCACCGTATTCATGAGTTTGGCGCTACCAGCCGTGCACCAGTCGAGTACGAGCCGCCGCAAACTGCGGTGGTTGAATGCGATGCGATCACAGTAAAGTATGACGACAAGCTTGTACTTGGCGGACTTGACATATCCATTGGCCCGACGGAGCGGATACTGCTGACAGGCTCGAATGGAAGTGGCAAATCCACTTTCATAAACTTGATAGCGCAGTTTCTGACTCCGTCCGATGGCAGAATGCGTGTTATTTCGGTGCAGCAAATCAGCGCGGCATTAAGTCCGTTCTATTTTTTGCCCGGATCGGTAAAGGATAACTTGCAGTTTGATGGTCTCACGAGGCTTGAGAAAGACAGGTGCTTTGCCCTCGCTCGTGAGATGGGGATCGATGACTGCATGAATGCTGTTTCCACGACAGCATTATCGGATGGGCAGCGTAAGAAGATGCAAATTCTGATGGCTCTGCTTAAGGACGCTGACCTATATCTTCTTGATGAGCCGCTTGCCCACCTGGATATAGCCAGTAAAGAGGCGATCATACGGATGATCCTGAGAGAGACCTCTGGCCGCGCATTGTGTGTGACAATGCATGGCGACAAGCAATTCTGGCAGCTGTTTGACCGTGTACTTCATATCGGTGGGCTCGGCGCCGAAGAACAGCGCGAAAGGGATGAAATCCGGACCGTCGTATGATGCTGGCCACGCACGCCTCCTGGCTGCTTCTGCAGTCACTGCGACTTTGTCTCATCCGCTGGTTTCAGTGTCTGTCTAACGTGAGACCGGAATTGCATGTATGAACGATTGTGCTTCTGTTGCGGCAGCGCAGCGCGCAACCACACAGCGAATGCCTGTTCTCTAAGCCAAGAAGCTGATTGATGGCTGGTCTTATCAAGGGTAAGGAAAAATCGAATCTTCGCGGTTCTTATGGTTTGCAGCTCTTGAGGTCATGGTCTCGGTGATAGCCGTCTTAGCCCTTCGTGCGATTGCCGTTCGCTCCTTGCATTCTGAATCTCTAGACGAACCCATCATCGCCAGTGCACTTACCGGTCAAAGGTAACCGGATGCTTCGGTGACCATACCTTGACGGTAAATGAGTGCCTTGACTTATCTGCAAATTAGGGTCTCGGCACACACTTACGTCAGCTACCTTGAGCAGGTAGATTCCAGGCTCACGAATGAGCCTCCTCGAAAAAGGTCCGCAATGTCTGGCTGAATGGGATCGTGATTTCTTGCTATGCCTACACTGCCGCGAATTCGCGATGTGAGGTCTCATCAATCTGCAGGGCCTCTACCAGGCGATCCTTCACATAGCGCACGTGCTCGCTCATTGCCGCCATCGCTGCCGGACGATCATTCGCGCAAAGAGCGAGGTAGATCTTGCCATGGCTGGCGGGAGCCGTGCCTCCCGAGAGGTGATACGTCTTGTAACGACAGAGCAGGCTTTTCTGCTGAATGTTCTGAAAGACGCGGCTGAACTCGTCGTTGCCGGAAGCGGATGCGAGTGTCGCGTGGAAGTAGAGATCCTCTTCGACGTGCTTCGCCTTATCCCCGGACTCGAGATACATCTTGGTTCGATCGATGCTGTCAGCAAGTTTCGAAAGCAACGCGGGCGTGATCTCTGCTGAAGCTATCGAATGCAACTCCAGGACTTCGCGGAAGTCGTAAAGGTCTTTCACTTCCTTAGGGGAAAACTCCCGTACGTACGCACCGCGGCGGGCTTCGATGCAGATGAGGCCTTCCGCTTCCAGTCGATTCAGCGCCTCCCTGACCGGGGACTTGCTGATTCCCAATTGGCTGGAGAGTTGTTCTTCGGTGAGCCTGGCCCCTTCGCGGAGTGTACCGACGAGGAGTTGTTCCTTGATGCTGCGATAGGACAATTCGGTGAGGTTAGGAGTATTGGTCAGCTTCTTCATGCGTGGATACAGGTTAATTGAGGGTCGAGTGTCCTGCGGATTCGATCCTGAGGCTGCGATCGCCGTCACGGCATAGCGCTTGCGTTCCAGGAGCGACTCTGTATATTAGATATCACAGCGCATGAGCACCTTGTCATTATTCCTCCAATCCTGTTGTTGATTCTCTGCGCGCCTATCAATGGCCCCGTTCGGCGGCCTTTCTCCTCGAATGGAATGTATGCCTGCTCAACGCATGTGAGCCGGATGTTTCGCGGCCGGCCGGCATGCATAGACCTGCTTCCAGCTTCTTTGATTGAGTCAAATGCCCAATATCGCTTCTTTCGAATGCTCGCGCTGCAAATCCGTCTTTTTGCCGACGAAGGCTCCAACCGTCTGTGAGAGATGCGCCGGAACCCTCTACGTTCGCTATGACTTCTCTGACCAGCATGGAATCGAGGTTCGCAATTCCATCGGCAACACCAAAGAAGGCGGTGGCTGGCCCGGCATGTGGCGCTACCGCAATGTTCTGCCGTCTGTCGATCCGGTAACGCTGGGCGAAGGGTGGACGCCGATGCTTCGCAGCAGACGCTATGAGAATGTGTTCCTCAAAGAAGAAGGAGCCAATCCCACAGGCACGTTTAAAGCGCGCGGCCTGTCCATGGCAATCAGTATGCTGCGCGCGGATGGCGTCACTCGCGTTGCAGTGCCCTCGGCAGGAAATGCCGGCGGAGCTGTCGCCGCATATTCAGCGGCGGCGGGAATCGAAGCGCATATTTTCATGCCAAAGGATGTGCCTCTGGCAAATCAGGTCGAGTGCTTAGCCTATGGCTCGCACGTGACGCTGGTGGACGGTCTCATCTCGGACTGTGCGCGGCTTGTGGGGGAACAGAAGTCGGCCCAGGGTTGGTTTGATCTGTCCACGCTGAAGGAACCCTTCCGGGTGGAAGGGAAAAAGACCATGGGATATGAACTCGTCGAGCAGCTGGGATGGGAATATCCCGATGCTGTTTTCTATCCCACCGGCGGCGGTGTAGGACTCATTGGCATGTGGAAGGCATTTGAAGAAATGGAAGCGCTGGGATGGGTGCGCGGAACGCGCCCAAAGATGATCGCGGTGCAGGCCGCTGGCTGTGCCCCGATCGCCCAGGCTTTCGAGGCGGGTGCGGACGTCAGCCAGATGTTTCAGAATGCCGCGACGTTCGCTTCCGGCCTGCGTGTGCCGAAACCGTACGGCGATTACATCATTCTGGACGACGTGCGGAAGTCGGGCGGAACGGTCGTGTCACTGACAGATCAGCAGCTGCTTGCATCGCTGCGCGACTGGGCAACAAACGAGGGCGTGCTGCTCTCTCCGGAAGGTGCCGCATCTACCGCTGCCTACGATCATCTGATCGAAACAGGCTTCCTCAAGAAGTCGGACCGAGTCGTGCTCTTCAATACCGGATCGGGCAACAAATATACCGATGTGCTCGCCCGCTCCTTCGGGTTGGCTTAACGGAAGAAGCAAACTTAACGTTCCTGGAAAGCAGCGGAAAAATAGCTTGCGCGCCGGAAGAACAATCGTATATTAGATATCACGACGCATGAGAAACCTCCTCACATCCATGCTTCTCCCCTCCCCATCAGGCTTCCGCCTGACCCTCCTTGCTTGTCGATGTCGCTAACGGCATCCGCTTCCATCGTTCTGTCATAAACCGCGAGCTATAACTGGCGTATGCGGGGAAGTCTGTCCCCAGAACTTCCTTTGCCACATGCGATCTTTCTGTCGAGTTTTCTCGAGAGGATAGGTGTGCGCCCCGGCTCATTCTGCGTGCAGTAAACCGCGCTTTGGCACTGCCATATTCGCGCCGGGAGATAGACCATGATTCTCAGAAAAATTCCTACGCTTCTCCTTGTACTTCTTCTCTTGTCCTCCGTTCGTTCTCTTATAGCGCAGACGCTCACCAGCGCAACCGTCGTGGGCGTGGTGAAGGACTCAAGTGGGGCAGTCGTGCCCGGTGTCACGGTTCGCATTCGGCAACCGCAAACGGATGCCATCAGCACAACAGTCAGCGGCTCCGCTGGGGAATATCGATTTCCCTTTCTAAAGCCCGGCGACTACGAAGTCTCTGCGGAAGCAGCAGGGCAAAAGGCTGCGCCGATCGTCATTCATCTGCTTGTGGGGCAGGAGCAGGCGGTCGACCTTGCGCTTTCCGTTCAGGCAGTCCAGCAGACGGTTCAGGTGGAAGGCAGCAACGAGCTGTTACAGACAGAGAACGGAAATAATCTCAACGACTACAACCTGCACTATGTCGAGAACACGCCGGTCAATGGAGGCGACATCACCAACGTGGCGTTTACTACGCCAGGAGTGCGTGTGAATGTCGGCGGCGGCAACACCAATTTCAACGTCAACGGTCTGCCCTTCAGCTCGGTGCTTTTCACCTATAACGGCGCGGACATCGTCGAACCATACAACCTGAATAACAAGTCCGGATCCAGCAACAACACGCTCGGTCAGAACGACGTGGCCGAAGCCTCGGTGATCACCAACGCCTTCAGCGCGCAGTATGGACGCATGGCCGGGGCGCAGGTGAATTACATCAGCAAGTCGGGAACGAATCAGTTTCACGGAAACCTGGTCGAGAACTATAACGGCGACGTGCTGAATGCCAACGACTACTTCAGCAATGCGTCGAACACACCGCGCGGGCGTTCCGTCGCCAACCAGTATGCAGGCTCGATCGGAGGGCCGATCAAGCGGGATAAGGTGACCTTCTTCTTCAACTATGAAGGTCTGCGCTACGCCCTGCCGACAAACAAGGTTGTGTCGTTGCCGTCTACTGCACTCCAGAATTATGTGCTGGCGAACGTGCCCGCAGCTTCACTGCCTTACTATCAGGATCTCTTCAAGCTTTACAACGCAGCTCCTGGAATCAGCCGCGCTGTCCCGGTAACGAATGGCACGGGACAGTTGCAGGACGGTACGGGCAACCTGGGATGCGGTAAGAATAACGGGCTTACCGGTGTAGCTGTCCCTGGCAGCACGGCGACCTTTGGCGGAGCCAACGGAGTGTCCTGCGCGGTGGCATTCGTGTCTACGGCCTCCAGCGTCAACACCGAATACCTGGCGGATGGGCGCGTCGATTGGAACATCAATACCAAGCAGAAGCTCTACTTCCGGATCAGCCGTGATTATGGTGTACAGGCCAGCAGCACCAGCCCGATCAGCCCGCTGTTCAACGGCTATAGCCCTCAGCCCTGGATCATTCCCCAGCTGAACCATACTTATGCCATCACGCCCAGCCTGGTGAATAACTTCGTGCTGAACGGCAACTACTACACTGCTGTGTTCTATGGCTCGAGCAACTTTCAGCAGGCACAGCAGGCTTTGCCGCTTTCCTTCAGCTTTACCGACGGCGGCGCCGGGGACGCGGGATTCCAGGCACTCGGGCCCGCGGCACCGGAAGGACGTCTTGGCCAGCAGCTTGGTATCATCGACGACCTTTCCTGGAATCACGGCAAGCACACGCTTCAGTTCGGTGTGAATAATCGCAATAACCGCATTACGAGCACCGCGAATCAGACCGGCTCGATCATCGGTACATACACCTTCGGCAGCGTTGGCGATTTTTCTCAGGGCAACATTGCCGATACGCACAACTACAACACCTTCACCCAGGCATTTCCTCTACTGCCCACCGTGCACCTGCGCGTCGACTCACTGGGTTTTTACGGACAGGATGAGTGGGCGATCAGGCAGAACCTCAAGCTGACTTACGGCGCGCGTTTCGAGTATCAGGGAAATCCCTGGTGCAAAGAGGGTTGCTATTCCCGCGCGAACACCGAATTCCTGGCGTCCGGTTATGACGCCGGTGCTACCGTGCCGTACAACGCCACGCTGCTGACAGGAATTCATAAGGACTTCATTCAATTCGAAGGCATCATTCCCGAGCCACGCGTAGCGATTGCGTATTCGCCATTCGGTAGCGGTAAGACGGTGATTCGTGGAGGCCTGGGTCTGTTCACGAACACAATCGCGGCCAGCATCGCGGCGAGCGTTTATGGAAACGCTCCAAACAAATTCTCACCTGTTGTCACGAATGGAATTGTGGGCCTTACCAACGATGCGGGTTCGTCGCAGGCCGCGGCCACTGCTTCCAATGCTGCCTTCCAGGCAGGATTTAACAACGGCGATACGTTAAAGCAGTTACAGGCGGCCGTACCATCAGGAGTCACGTTCTCCACTCCCACGCTCTACGTGAACCCGAACCATTTCCATACGATCAAGGCGCTGGAATGGAGCGCGGAGATCGAGCAGCCGCTGTCGAGCCGGGATGTTTTCACCATCTCGTACGCGGGCAATCATGGATATAACGAACCTCTATCCAATACCGCGGCAAATGGCTGGGCAGCCGATGGATTCGGAGGCTTGCCCACCGCGATCCCCGATCCCCGATTCTCGACCGTAACCCAGATTTTCGATGAAGGGTATTCACGCTACGACGGAGTCAGTTTCGTAGAGCGGCATGCCGTCTCACACAGCGTGCAGGGACAGGTGAGTTACACCTGGAGCAAGGCGCTTCAGCTGGGAACGATCTATAACCCGACCGTCTATGCATTGAATGGAGCCACGCCGACAGGTACGGCCAATCAGAATTACGGTCCTGCTGCGTTCGATACCCGAAACAATTTCATGGCCGATTTCGTGTATTCGACACCGCGACTGCAGAATCATCTTCTCAATCGTGCAGTAAGCGATTGGAAGCTGGGCGGAAAGGTGTACCTGTATAGCGGCCGTCCCTTCACGGTTACAAACAGCGGCATCAGCACGGCGAATGTCTTCTCGAGTTCATTTAGCGGTACTGTGCTGGCAAACACCACGAATCCCTCGGTAATCGGCATTCATTGCGGAAAATCTGCTGTGAAGACGCCCTGCTTGAACACCGGCGAGTTCAGCCCTGCGGTAGCAACTGCGACGATACCTGCGCAGAGCAACTGGGGAAACACGAAACCCAACAGCTTTTACGGGCCAGGCTTTGCGTCTTATTCTGCGCAGCTCGGCAAAGAGATTCACGTAAACGAAGTTGCCCGCTTCGAACTCGGTGCGGATGCCTACAATCTCTTCAACCATCCTAACTTCGGCATTCCCAATGCAGATGTGAACAAGGGGCAGACGCTGGGCACTGTCACAACGGATGTAAGTGTGCCAACCAGCATTTACGGCACTGGACAGGGCGCAATTGTCTCCGGACGCGTGGTTGTCGTCTATGGCAAGTTCTTCTTCTGATCTCATCGACCCTTCATACAGGAGTCAGGACCATGCACAAGGCAATTGCGATGCTTCTTCTGTCTGTGCCAGCAACCATGCTGGCGCAGACACCTAAGCTGACAATCGACGATCTGTTGAATCCCCGATACGCAGTGGGAGCAGAACGAGGACGGGGCGACGGCGAGACCTCGGACGGAAAGTACATCGTTACCGTAGAGAAGGGCCAGATCGCGCTTCGACCAAAAGATGGTGGTGAGTCGAAGATCCTGACCTCAACGCCGGAGCCAAAATCCGAACTCGAGCTTTCCCCTGATGGGCAGCGTGTCGCCTATATCAGCGGAGGCCAGGTTTGGGTCGTTGCACTCGACGGAGCCAGCCCTCTGCAATTGACGCACGATCCGGCTGGGCCAGGTGATCCACGCGGGGCAACAGATCACCATCCGCAATGGAATCCCAACGGCAAGTGGATTCTCTATGAGTCCGGGCAAAAGGGCTTCAATGAGCTTTATGTCGTGAGCCAGGATGGTAAGACGCTCAACCTGCTTGCGGCAACAGAGATTTATCACGGTGCTGACGCAATCAAATCCTCCGCGCCTGATCATGGCGACGCCGTCTCATCCGACCGCTTCGATCCTCATCCTCTCTGGTCGCCGGATGGAACGCGCGTCTCGTTCACAGAGCGCTCGCGCGAATTTTTCTCAGGCAAGCTGGAAGTTCTTTCCTTCGACCAGGGCGCCGGTACCGCAGTGGGGCATGCGAAAGAAATATATGTCGCAAAGAACGATCCCGGCGGGGCGTGGGCAGTGAATACCGTCTCATGGTCGCCTGACAATCGCACGCTCGCCGTAGTGCTGCAGGAGACGCATTGGGACAAGATTTGGACGATTCCCTCAAGCGGTGGCAGGCCGAAGGAGCTGACGTTTGGCGGAGGCGAAGATGAGGCGCCTGTGTATTCGCCTGACGGGAAATGGATCGCCTTCGAATCGAATCGTGATCTGCCGGAAGAGAGGCACATCTGGGTCGTCTCTGCAGGAGGAGGTGAGCCGCATCGCATCACTCGCCTGCAGGGAATTGAAAGCGGGCCGCGTTGGAATGCCGACAGCAACTCCATTCGTTTTACGTGGCGGTCGACCCTGGGTGCATCCGCCAACTATGTTGCGGATATCTCTGGCAAGGACGATCCAAAGCTGCAGGGAGCAGTCCGTCCATCACCGTACGAAGGCCTCGGCATTACGCCAGAGATTGTGCACTACAAGAGTAAAGACGGCCTCGCGTTGGCGGGCATCCTCTACAAGCCAGCTGGGTACGAGGCAGGCAAGCGCTATCCGGCAGTCATCCTCCCTCATGGTGGGCCTGAGGGCCAGGTTATTCTGTCCGCGACCCCGTGGTCAGTCTTCCTGGCCGATCATGGCTACGTCGTACTCGAGCCGAATTTTCGCGGTAGCACCGGTTATGGCGAACGCTTTCGGAATGCAAATGTCGAAGACTCTGGCGGCGGCGAGATCGACGATATCGCCGCATCGGCGAAGTATCTGGTCGATGTCGGACTCGTCGATCCCAAGCGCGTAGGCATCTCTGGCGGCAGCCATGGCGGAACCGTCGTTGCCAACGCTGTTGCCAAGCTCCCAGATACTTTCGCAGTAGGCATCGAGAAGTTTGGCGTGGTCGATCGAGCGCTCTTTCTTCGCTACACGAATCGCAATTCCGCGATTCGCTGGGAAACCAAGATGGGTGGGCCTCCGGAGTTAAAGCCCGCCGTCTATCGGAAGGCCAACATCCTGCCCGATGTAGATCGGATCAAGACTCCGCTGCTTATCCTGCATGGAGAAGAAGATCCTCAGGTGCCTCCGCAGGAGTCGCAGGAGCTTGCGGCTGCTCTCAAGAAGGATGGAAAGACATTTACGTACATCACGTATCCCGGCGAGGGCCACGGTTTCCAGCAGCTCGAGCACCGGCGGGATGCCTACGAGAAAGAGTTCGCCTTTCTGAACAAATATCTCCAACCCGACTTGGGGCAGTAGTCGCTGCCTTTGTTCTGTGAATGTTGGTCGATCTCGGATTTGAGGATCAGGATGAAGTTTTATAGAGGCGTCGCAGTTCTTCTATCTGTTATGGTGCCGCTCATTGAGGGAACTGGCTTCGCGGAACACCGCGATCAGGCAAGCAATTTCAATCCCGGGATACAGCCAGTCACCGCTGAATCACAAAGAGCGGAAGAAGCGGCCGAGGATGCCTGGTTCGCGCATGTGAAGGTGCTGGCCGGGGATGACTTGAAGGGACGCAAGACCGGCACTCCGGAATTTCTCCTCGCCGCCGATTACGTCGAGAATCAATTCAAAGCGATCGGGTTGAAGCCGGCAGGAGTCAACGGCTATCGCCAGCCTGTGGGATTCCGCAGTGCGCAGGTCGATGGCGATCACTCCAGTGTCGAGTTGGTTCGCGACGACCATACGATTGCATCTCTCAAAGTCGGCAGTGAGGTGACGCTCACGCCGAACAAGGAGGGTGCTGTCGCCGTGAGCGCTCCCGCGGTATTTGCTGGCCATGGATTAGTGGTGCCAGGAGTGGGAGTCGACGAACTGAAAGGTCTCGACCTTCACGGCAAGGTGGCGGTTATTTTTGCGGGGGCTCCAGCAGCCGTGCATGGTCCTCTGAAAGCTTACTTCCGGAGTACAGCCATTCGCTGGCAGGCGCTCAAAGCTGCTGGCGCAGTCGGCATCGTAACAATTGCTGAGCCGCGTCCTTCACAAGGCGACCCGATTCGTGGACAAGGCGGAGGACAAAACTCTGGCGCTCGTCCCGTCGAGCAGCTCTCCGATCCTGCTCTGAATCCGCTGGAAGGCGCTCAAATAAGCGCAACCGTGCCCGCTGCCTCTGCTGCCGGCTGGTTCACTGGCGCATCCCATAGTTATGACGAGCTCGCCGCGCTCGCGAAGGACGGCAAGCCACTGCCCGGCTTCTCGCTGGGCCTTTCGATTCGCGCGACGACCACGACGAAGGTGCTCTCGGAATATCAGGCCCCGAATGTCGTAGCGCTCGTGCCCGGAAGCGACCCCAGGCTGAAGAAAGAGTATGTAACTTTAACTGCGCACCTCGATCACCTTGGAATAGGACGCGAAGTCAATGGAGACTCCATCTACAACGGTGCCATGGATAACGCCGTTGGCATTGCATCTCTCATCGAGACTGCGAAGGCGCTCGCAAACGGGACCCCTCCACGTCGCTCGATTCTCTTTATTGCATTCACGGGCGAAGAGGAAGGCGAGTTAGGGTCGCAATTCTATGCGCGATACCCCACCGTTGCGCGCGATCGAATCGTCGCGGAGCTTAACATGGACATGTATCTTCCTCTGTTTCCCCTCAGATTTCTCGAAGTGCAGGGGCTTGGAGAGTCCACGCTGGGCAATGATGCGCGAGCCGCAGCACAGCTCAACGATATCGAGGTCCAATTCGACAAGCAGCCAGACGAGAACCGCTTTATCCGTTCCGATCAGGCAAGCTTTGTGAAGTACGGCATTCCGGCGTTGGCTTTTAAATTTGGATGGCTGCCCGATTCGCCGGAGCAAAAGACTTTCAACGACTGGATCCGGGAAAAGTATCATCATCCATCCGACGATCTGAATCAGCATATCGACCGCGAAGCCGCGATCCATTTCGATCGTGTTCTGCTGACACTTACCCGCAGAGTTGCGGACGCTCCCGGCAGGCCATCCTGGTATCCGGAAAGCTTCTTTAGCACCATCCCGCGTCGATGAGCGCCTCCAGCGAGACGAGGGTATGGCCGCTTGAGCGTAAGAGCGGCCAAATTGAGCGACTCGCCTAACGGGAGCGATTGAAGCAGTACCTCGCTTCGACAGGAAACCATCTGGAGAATGCAGTCCCTTGCATGATCAAGACTTGGCATGTCGGAGATGGGGTTCGGCTTGCGAGGTCGCCATCTGAAACAGCATGCCCGATCGTCTTGGCCCATTTCGTTACGCCGCGTCGATACACGCGGCGATATCAGCGATCAAACGTGAGGCCAATAACTGGGTCATGGAGATGGTGATCGAGGCGGGTAAAACCGGCTTTCAGCACCCTCGAGAGGGGAACAGCACTTGCTCGATGGCAGCAAAAAGGGTGCTGAGAAATCTCAGCACCCTTTAGCACCCTCGGGGGTAAATTCTAATCTTGCCACTGTGCCGCTAAATCGTTCATTATCTTCGATTTAGTGGCGGGGACGACGGGGCTCGAACCCGCGACCTCTGCCGTGACAGGGCAGCGCTCTAACCAACTGAGCTACGTCCCCAACTTGCCTCAACTTCTTGATTCCATACTACATAGAAGCGAGGAACTTTGCAACATCTGTGCTTTCGCACCGTTCTTTGCTGTAGGGGCTTGATACTTGGAGGCGCTCAGCAAAGGAGCTGCGCTCGTACCGAACAAGAACCACAACTGCAACCAACAAATTCAATATAGCAGAAACAGAGGCTTTAATTTCCACTGTTTAGCCATTTTCGGAGCAGCGTCTCCGAAAATCGTGCTTGCTTTGGTGCAAAGCTCCGCGCGCTCTTATTCCGCTACCGTCAGTGTTACGAATCCGCCTGCTTCAACGCGCGATCCCGCAGCTGGCAGCTGCGCTGTAACGGTGCCGATCGCAGGACCGGACGCCGTTACAGATCCGGGCGCTGCGGCGGCCGTTAGCGACGGTGCAACATTCACGGTAACTGCAGGCTGCCCCGAAGATGACTGCGGAGCCGTGCCGGCGCCAGGCGTCGTTTGCGTCCGCATAGGAGCAAGCGTGAGCCCTGCGTGCGTAATCTCCAAGGCTGCGCTGGTGTAGCTTTGCCCGATGAAGTTCGGCATCACGTAGCCGCCGTTGTCCTGCTGTGGCGCGGCAGCGGTCAGCAGGCTCACCGTCGGTCGCTCCACACCGGACGCATTCGGCAGCGGCGTCTGCGCCACCACGTAGCCCTCCGTCGTATAGGCATCGGGCATCTCCGCCTGCTCGCCCAGTTCGAGACCCATGCGGCGGATCTGGATCGCGGCCACGCGTGCATCCGAGCCGACGAGATTCGGGATCGCCACCTTTTGCGGGCCGAGGCTTTCGACGAGCCGCACATGCCAGTCCTTGCGCACCACCGTGCCGGCGCGCGGCGTCTGCCCGTCCACATGGCCCACCGGGATATCGAGGCTGTACGAGTGCGCATCCACGTCGATGTTGAGCCCCAGCGCGGCCGCGCGGCTGGTCGCCTCGTTCACCGTCATATCCTTGAAGTCGGGAACTGACACCTCCGCACCGTGGATGGCAAAGTGCATCGTCACCACGGCGGAGATGAGGGCAACGGCCGCCAGCATCAGCAGCACCAGCACGAATTGAAAGGCCCGCAGCATCCTGAGTTAGCCGGCAATCTCAATGGCGTAATCGATCTCGACCGACTTCTCCAGCATCAGCGACACCGAGCAGTACTTCTCCTTGGAAAGCGCAACGGCATCTTCGGCAGCCTTCTGCGAGACGCCGCCTTCGATGCGATAGACGAGGTGAATCTTTGTGAAGACGCGCGGCGCCTCCGCAGGCTGTTCAGCGTTTGCCGAGACGGTGAGGCCGGTGATCGGCTCGCGCTTCTTCTTGAGAATGTTCACCACGTCGACCGAGGTGCAGCCGCACAGCGCCGCCAGCACCATCTCCATGGGGCTGGGGCCTGCAGCGTGTTCACTGGTCGCGTCAAAGGTGATGCTGTGGCCGCTCTCCGAGCGGCCCTCGAACAGCAGTCCGTCTTTCCATATCGAGCTGGCAATCATGTCGTGCATCTCCTTCTGATTTCTTGCATATGTTCACTATTTATTTGCAGCCTCTATCGTTTCACGGCGCGATAAAGTCCGGCGATGCCGAAGGTATATGGTGTCCAGGAAACATCGGCGAATCCGACCTTGCGCATCAGCGGGAGCATCTCCTCCGGAGGAGGGAAGTTCGCCACCGAGGACGGCAGGTAGGCATATGCGCTGCCCATGCCGCTGAGCTTCGCACCGATGGCCGGCAACACTCGCCGGAAGTAAAACGCATAGAACTTGCCGAGTGCGCCGCCCGGCTCGCTGAAGTCGAGAATGCCGAGCTGCCCGCCCGGCGCGAGCGCGCGATAGAACTCACGCAGTCCCGCCTCGTAGTTCGCCAGGTTGCGAAAGCCGAAAGCCGAGGTGATCAGGTCGAGTGAAGCAGGCGCAACCGGCAGATGCAGCGCATCGGCCTCAATCGCGACCGCGCCGCCATTATTTGATTTCAGCCGCGCGAACTTCTCCGCGCCCCGCGCCAGCATGCCGTGCGAAAAGTCGGCAGCCAGCACCGGCCGCGCGCCCTGCGGCCTGCGTTTCAGCAGCGCGAGCGTCATGTCGCCCGTGCCGCAGCAGATGTCGAGCACCGTCGCATCGCCGCGCTTCAGCACCGCGTCGAAACGACGCGCCGTGCGCCACCACCAGTAGCGATCCACGTTGCACGAAAGCACGTGATTCAGCAGGTCGTAACGATGCGCGATCTGGTTGAACATCTGCTGCACGCCCGCAGCCGAGCTCACCTCATCGGTGGCGCCCACGGGACGTGCGCCGCTGGCCGAAGGGCTCATCGCGCAGCCTCGGCTAGCGTCCAGTCGATGATGCTTTCGAGCTCCACATCGGTCACGTCTTCGACCACGATCGACTTGCCCACGCCTTCCGTGAGGATGAAGCGTCGCACGCCGGCCTTGTTCTTCTTGTCGCGGCCCGCAGCGTCCAACAGTGCCGAGGTCTTCGCGCGGAAGGCTGGCAGCGGCCCATAGGCGCGGATCACTGTCTCGATGCGCGCAGCCTCTTTCTCTGAGATCACGCCACGGCGGCGGCTCAGCTCGAGCGCGGCTAGCATGCCCCAGCCCACGGCCTCGCCGTGCAGCAGCTTCTTATAGCCGGTCGCTGCCTCGATCGCATGGCCAACCGTGTGCCCGAAATTCAGAATCATGCGCAGGCCGTTCTCGCGCTCGTCGATGCCCACCACCTCGGCCTTCATCGCGACAGACGCCGCGATCACCTTCTGCAGCGCAGCCTCGTCGCCGCTCAGCACCAGGTCGCTCTGCTTTTCGAGAAAGCGGAAGAGCGACGCATCGCGGATGATGCCTGCCTTCACGCTCTCGAACAGTCCAGCGCGCAGCTCGCGTGCGGGCAGCGTCTTCAGCGTGCTCACATCGGCAAAAACAGCCTGCGGATGATGAAAGCTGCCGATGAGATTCTTGCCCGTGGCCAGGTTCGCGCCGGTCTTTCCGCCAACGGACGAATCCACCTGCGCCAGCAGCGTGGTCGGAATCTGGATGTACGGAATCCCGCGCATGTAGATTGCTGCGAGGAAGCCGCCCATATCGCCGATAATGCCGCCGCCGAAGGCGATCAGCAGGGAAGCGCGATCGCCGCCCGCATCGGCCATCTCTGTCGCCAGCCGTTCGATCTGCGCCATGCGCTTATAAGTTTCGCCGGGCGGCAGAAACAGCACCGAAGGCGCTTCGTCGAAGCCGGCCGCAAGTGTCTCACCCCACAGCGCCCAGATCTCCGGCGAGGTCAGCACGAAGACCCGTCGGCGGCCCTTGCCGAACTGGCGGCGAATCTTGTCAGGAACAGTCTTCAGCAGGCCAGACCCTACAAATACGGGGTAGGCGGCAGACGCGGTCTTTACGGCAATCGTGCGCACAATGTCTTCATCGTATCGAAGCTGCGAACCTTTTGCCGAGCCTGTCGCGTCTAAGGAGGTTGCTCGAATAAGCTGAAAGTGGAGTGCAATCGTGATGGTGACTGCTACAGATTTCGATTTTCTCGTCGTAGGCTCGGGAATTGCCGGGCTGCGCGCCGCCCTGGGCCTCGCCGATTCCGGACGCGTGCTGGTGGTCACCAAGGAAGCGCTGGGCGAATCGAACACCCACTACGCGCAGGGCGGCATTGCCGTCGCGCTCAGTGGCGATGAGGACGTGGCCCTGCACCTCGAGGACACGCTCGGCGCGGGCGATGGCCTCGTGGATCGCGAAGCCGCGCGCGTGCTCGTCGAAGAAGGTCCGGTGCGCGTGCACGAGCTGCTCGACTGGGGCACCGGCTTCGATCGCGAAAACGGCGAGCTGATGCTCACGCGCGAAGGCGCCCACAGCCGCAACCGCATCCTGCACGCAAACGGAGACGCCACTGGCGCCGAAATTGGCCGCTCATTGCTGGCGCAGGTCCGTCAGCATGACCGCATCACGCTGCTCGGGTACGCGACCCTCGTGGAGCTTCTTGTCTCGGACGGCGAAGTCACCGGTGCTCGCATCATCGAGACAGAGGGGGACGCGCCGGGGCGAACATTCGTTGTTCACGCCCGCGCCGTGCTGTTGGCCAGCGGAGGCGCAGGCCAGGTCTACAGCGATACGACGAATCCATCCGTGGCCACCGGCGACGGCATTGCGCTCGCCTGGCGCGCTGGGGCCGAGATCGCCGACATGGAGTTCTACCAGTTCCATCCCACGGCGCTCTCGCTGCCAGGCGTGCCGAGATTCCTGATGTCCGAAGCGCTCCGCGGTGAAGGCGCATATCTGCGCAATGCCGCCGGTGAGCGCTTCATGGAGCGCTACCACCCGCTGCTCGAGCTCGCACCGCGCGACGTCGTGGCCCGCGCCATCACGCGCGAAGGCTTCGCGGCAGACGGTTCATCGCAGCTCGTATATCTAGACATGCGCCACGTGCGCGATCTCCATCCCGGCCTCGATCTCGTGCAGCGCTTTCCCGGCATCTCCGCCTTCCTCGCGCAGCACAATCTCAGCCTTGCGAATGACCTGATCCCCATCCGCCCCGCCGCGCACTATCTCATGGGCGGCATCCGCACCGATCTCGATGGCCGAACCAGCCTGCCGCGCCTCTACGCCGCGGGAGAAGCCGCATGCACCGGCGTGCACGGCGCGAACCGCCTCGCCAGCAACTCGCTGCTCGAAGGTCTGGTCTTCGGAGCGCGTGCCGCGGAGGCCATGCGTGAAGAAGCGCCGCTGCCAAAGCCTGCACCGGCCATTGCATCCGCCCCACAGAGCGAAGGCAATATCGCGGAACGCCGCACAGAGCTTCAGCAGAGGATGTGGCGCGATGCCGGCCTGTTACGCGATCGCGCAGGTCTCGAAGCCATGCGTGACTATCTCGCGGAGCACCCTGCGCCGGCCACGGTTGCTCTCGATCGGGAAGCCATCGAGTACGCCAGCCTGCATGCTGTCGCGAGCCTCATCGTGCATTCGGCGCTCGCACGAGAAGAGAGCCGGGGTGCGCACTTCCGCAGCGACTTCGCGCAGCGCGACGACGCCCGCTATCGCAGGCACACGGTGATCCGGAAAGAAGTACTGAGCCTCGCGGACAGCGTAGCCGCCGTAAGCCCCGCGGCTACGCCTGTTTCGCGGTAACCCGGCTGGCAACGGTAAAGATGCCCAGCACGATCACGATGAAGGCCAGCGACCACGTCACTGGCACTTCGTACCAGTGGCTGATCAGCATCTTGATGCCGACGAACGCGAGAATCAGCGCAAGCCCGTAGTGCAGCAGGCGCAGCTTGTCGAGCGCGCTCGAGAGCGCGAAGTACAGCGAGCGCAGGCCGAGAATCGCGAAGATATTCGACGTGTAGACCACGAAGGTGTTGCGCGTGATGGCCAGTACCGCTGGGATCGAGTCAAGCGCGAAGATCAGGTCCGTGAGCTCGACCGCCAGCACGATCAGCAGGAAAGCCGACATCGCAGGTTTGCCGCCGACATTCTGCAGTGACTGCTTTTGCAGCCAGCGAATCGGCCCCGACGGCTCCTCGTTCTCTTCCTTGTGCTTGATCAGCCGCGCTGCTGCGTACAGCAGGAAGGCCCCGAAGACATACTCCACCCATGCAAAGCGGGCGAGCAGGGAAGTACCCACCGCGATAAAGATCGCGCGCATCACGATCGCGCCGAGCACGCCCCACAGCAGCACGCGCCGCTGCTGATCCGTGTCCAGCCTGAGCGTGCGGAACATCAGCAGAAACACGAACAGGTTGTCGACGCTCAGCGAGCCTTCGACAAGATAACCCGACAGAAACTCAAGCGCCGGCTGTTTGCCCTGGGTCTGCGAAAGGAACAGCGCGAAGAAAAAGGCCATCGCGGCCAGCACGCATGTCCAGCCCCACGCCGCCTTTACCGATCCGCTTTTGCTGCGCTGGAGAAAGACAAGATCCACCAGCAGCAGCACCGCCACAATGACGTGAAAGCCGATCCAGAAGGCAGGCGTTGCGCCGGCAAATGTGTGTCCTTCCGTCATCGCTGGTCGAGAAGATGGATCGTTTCGAGGAAGACGTCGCCGGAGATCGTCAGGCTCTTCGCGCTCAGCTTATCCATCGTGTCTTCCACCGTGTGGTGGTAGGCATTCTCGTAGCCGTAATCCAGATCGATCACATCGGCTACCGGCACGCCCTTTTGCACAAAGGGCAGGTGATCGTCCTCGATCATGCTCTCCTGCTGGAAGAAATACGACTGATAGCCGAAGTGCTCCGCTGCCTTCTCCACCACATCCAGCACCCACGGCGTCGAGTTCTTGTCGCGGCAGATGTCGAGGTCCTTGTCGCCGATCATATCCGCGAGCAGGAACGCCTTGATCTGCGGCAGCGTGCCGTCCTTCTGCCACTTCTCCGAGAGATGCTTGCTGCCGTAGAGCGAGTCTTCCGCCGTCCAGCTCTTCACGGCCTCTTCGCCGTCGAAGAAGACCAACCACACGCTGTAGCCGTCCTGCTCGTGGCCGCGCAGATAGTTCGCCAGCTCGATCAGCAGCCCCGTTGTCGCGCCGCCGTCGTTCGCGCCCACAAAGTTGATGTTCCGCAGCGGCCAGTTCGTCTCGTAGTGCGTGGCCAGTACGATCACGCCCTTCTTCTTGCCCGGAAAACGGACGATGTAGTTGTGCATCGTCTGCGGACCCACGGCGGTGTTCGCCGTGAAGGTGTCTTCCTCGAGCTGATCGTGCGCAAACTGTTTTTTGAGGAACGCCTCGGCCTTCGCATGGCCGGGGCTGCCGTTAAAGCGTGGGCCAATGGCCACGAACTGGCGCGTGTAATCCAGCGCCTTCTGGCCGTTAAAGATGTCCTGCGTCTGCGCGTGTGCAGGCATCACGCCGGCGGCAAGCGCCAGCCCCATCGCAGCCATCACCGAACGAAGCTTCATCATCCTCTGGACTCCTCGATTTCCTTCCGCCTGCGCCGCGTTGCCGGATGCACCATGAACGACACGCCGATGCTGATGACGTAGAGCGCCAGCAGCGGCAAAGCAAAGACGCACATCGTCAGTGGGTCCGGCGTCGGTGTGATGATGGCGGCAATGATGAACACGATCAGCACCGCGAAGCGGATGTTCTTCCACAAAAACTTCGGGCTCACGATGCCGAAGAGCGAGAGGAAGAGCACGAAGATCGGCAGCTCGAACGCAATGCCGAGGCCCAGGATCACCGTCAGGAAAAGATCGGTGTACTCGCTGACTTCGATCAGCGGCTGAAAGTCATGGCTATACGTGAAGAGGAAGTCGAGCGAGCCCGGGAAGACCCAGCGATAGCCGAAATACGCGCCGCCCAGGAACAGGCTCACCGTGGCGAGCATGAACGGCATCACGTACTTCTTTTCGTTCTTGTAGAGGCCGGGCGAAATAAACAGCCATGCCTGGTACAGGATGAACGGCGCCGCGATGATGCAGCCCGCCATGAAGCTGATTTTAAGGTACATGTTGAACCCGTCGACCGGGTTGTGGATGACCAGCTTGGTCGGCAGGTTGTGCTTCTTGAGCGCGAACGTGATCGGCGCCTGCATCAGCCGGTAAATCTTCTCGTGGAAGCCATAGGCCACGCAGAAGCCGGCAATCAGGTAGACAACCGCATGGATGAGTCTGCGGCGCAGCTCTTCCAGGTGCTCGATAAGGCTCATGCCCGGCAGGTCAGCGCGTTCGCTTACGGCTTTCCGGGCCTTGTCGAGAAGTTCTTCCTCATCCATGTTGGGTAGTGGCCTGCGTGCTCCCGGCGTTGACCGGGCTTTCGTGGGTGTCCGTCGTGGTGCCGGCGTGGTTCGGGGTCGCGCTTGTATGCGTGTGGAAGGTCTCATCCACCGGCTGCGGCTGGGCAGGCTGCAACGGCGGCATTTCGGTCGACATCACCGCGCCGAAAGGATCGTTGGTCGCCACCGGCGTTCCGGTAGAAGGAGGCAGAATAGCGGGCCCAGTCGATGCAGGGCTGGTAGCGCTTGCGGCAGGAGTCTCCGCCCCAGGAGTCGTCTGCGAGGCGGCAGCTTCCAGCTTCTTCTGGCGCTCCTGTTGTTCGAGCGTGCGCAGTTCTTCGTCGATCTGCGCTTTGAATTCATTGGAGGCGCGGCGGAACTCGACCAGCAGCTTGCCGATCTGCCGGCCGATTTCGGGCAGTTTTTTCGGCCCGAATAGGATCAGCGCGAGCACGAAAATCAGGATGGAATCGGCAAAGTGCATCGGAACCTAATGATACCCGTGGCCTTGCCGCCTCACAAATGTGCAAACCTCTTCCGCTGCTCCGCCGTCTCCATACCTGTGGCCGGCAGCCCAACACCGGTTACGGCTGTATTAAACTGATTGCATTGGAAGGCCTTGTCCGGACGCTTTGCAGCGCTCGCTGCGACCTGTGGACGGCATCGCGCATCCATTGAACTAAGGACGGCAACATCCCCGTCGATTGGGTGGCTCTGGCATCCTCCAGGACCGCAGTGAATCGACTGCCGCCCGGCATAATTCGGCCTGATAGCTAGGCCGGGAGCTTTCAACATCCCCGTCCCCGGAGTCTCGCGGTCTCCGTTAGGACTGAAGGCGGAAGAGCATTGAGTTTACTGGAACTGGAAGTCCCCGCACCGTACGCGGCTGACGCGGATGCGCAGCCCGATACCTGCTCGCTCGATAACTATCTCCAGCTGCCCGACAACAGCATGGACGAGCGGATTGCCGCTGCCCGCAAAAAGCTGGGCGCCTCCACCATCATTCTTGGCCATCACTACCAGCGCGACGAAGTGATCCGCTTCGCCGACTACACCGGCGACTCCTACAAACTTTCGAAGATCGCCTCAGAGACCAGCGCCGACTACCTCGTCTTCTGTGGCGTGCACTTCATGGCGGAGAGCGCTGACGTGCTCGGCCGCGATGACGCCGAAGGCCGCCCCGGCCAGCAGGTGATCCTGCCCGATCTCAACGCCGGCTGTTCCATGGCCGATATGGCCGAGATCAGCCAGGTGGAAGATTGCTGGGATACGCTGGCCCGCGCCGGTCTCACGGAAGGCACGATCCTGCCCCTGACCTACATGAACTCGACCGCAGCCATCAAGGCTTTCTGCGGCGAGCGTGGCGGTCTGGTCTGCACCTCTTCGAACGCACGCGGAGCCTTTGAATGGGCCTTCGCCCGGGCAGAAAAAATCCTCTTCCTGCCCGATCAGCATCTCGGCCGCAACACCGCCTTCGCCATGGGCATTCCCATGGACCAGATGGTGGTCTACGATCCGTACCAGATCAACGGCGGCATCACGCCCGAGCGCCTCAAGGCCGCAAAGGTCATTCTCTGGAAGGGCCACTGCTCCGTACACCAGCGCTTCCTGCCGCAGCATGTCGATCAGGTCCGCGCCAAGTACCCCGGCATCCAGGTCATCGTGCATCCCGAATGCCGCTGGGAAGTCTGCCAGAAAGCTGACGAACTCGGCTCGACCGAGCGGCTCATCAAGCTGGTAACCGACGCGCCCGAAGGCTCGATGTTCGCCATCGGCACCGAGATCCATCTCGTAAACCGCCTGGCCAAAGAATTCGCGCCAAAGGGCAAGAAGATCATCACCCTCGACGACACCGGCTGCCTCTGCACCACCATGTACCGCATCAGTCCGCAGCATCTCGCATGGACTCTGGAGAACCTGATCGAAGGCCGCGTGGTGAACCACATCAAGGTGCGCGACGAGGTCAAGCACTGGGCGCGCGTGGCCCTGGCCCGCATGCTCGAAGTCAAGGCTTAAAGCTTCTGGGCGGCCCCGTGCAAGTCTGCTGTTGGCTTGCATGGGGTGCACATCAACCCATATTTACCGGGTACCCCACCCGCCCTCGCAATTGGGATGGGTGGGTCTCACATGAACTCGTTTCGAAGGCACAACAGAATCAGAAGTAGAAAAATGAAGACCTTCACCTTAGACGAAGCCCAGTCCTTGCTGCCGATCCTCGAATCCCTCCTGCGCCGTGCCTCCGATGGCCGCCGTCAGGCAGCGATCCTTGAGGAGCGCTTACAGGATCTGACCCGCCGCATCATGTTCGCCGGCGGCATGCGTGTCGACGTGGCCCGCGTCGGTCGCGATCGCGCGCAGATGGAAACCTTCGCCCAGCAGGCCAAGGATGCCATGGATGAGATCGACGCCATCGGCGTGCAGGTGAAGGATCTCGATACCGGCCTGCTCGACTTTCCCTGCGAACTCGACGGCGAGATCGTGCTCCTCTGCTGGCGTCTCGGCGAGCCGCTGATCGGCTACTGGCACACCATGGACGCAGGCTTCCGCGGCCGCCAGCCAATCGACGAGCGCTTCCAGCCCGGAAAAGCCAAAGACCCCAAGAACGAGCGCCCGAACTAATTTCGCTCTCCGAGCCCTCTGCTTTCCTTGGCAGGGCAGGGAATTGTCATTCCGACCGAAGCGACCAAAGTGATCGCAGTGGGGGGGATCTGCAGTTCTCTCCTGCGCATGTCGAAATGCGGGCGCCCCATCCAGGCTCCGCTTGGGTGGGAGTGTATGAACCCAACCACGCCGCCCAAGCGAACGGAGACGAATGGCAGGAAACAAGCCTGTCATCCCGACCGAAGTGGAGGGACCTGCGGTTTGCTCGTACAGACGAAGGTGCGATCGGAAGATAAGCCCTAAACTATCCCTGAAGCATCCAGCCGAAAGTCATAGAAAACACGGATCAGATTCCCATCCGGATCGGCAGCGAGAAACTCCCGCAGCTTCCAGGGCTTGTCTTCAGGCTCGGAGACGAACCTGGCGCCGGAAGACTTCCATTCCGCAAAAAGCGCATCCACCTCGGCCTTGCTCTCGAGATTGATCCAGATGACCACCGGTCCGGCGTTCCCGTAATGCTCCCGGAAACTGGCGTTGGTGAGAAACAGCCGGCTGCTTCCCCGCGATATCCCCGCAATGCCGCCGGCTTCATCGCCCCAATCGAGCGTGAAACCCAGCGTACGCACGTAATAGGTCACCGCATGATCCACCTCGGCAACCGGGATCTCGGGAACAGCAGCATGGAGGTGCATGACGGAGGCTCCTGTCATGGAAGCATAACCCTCCGATGCCCGTGAGCCAATCGCTGAAACTTCGTAAACTTCTGTTTCATCCAACTTGATGAAACGCCGCAGGATACGCAAGGGAGCAGGGCTTCTTTGATAGCTCTTGACGGATAATAATTATTATCATCTAATAGCTTTTAGAGATCATGGACACCGAAATCAACCAGCTTCGTACCGAATGTTTTCGCGCCCTCTGCGAGACGGCCGGTATTGCCGTGACCCATCAGCGGCAGGTGGTCTATGAGGAGCTGTGCGTCATGCATGGCCATCCGAGCCCGGAAGAGGTCTATGGCCGCGTCCGTAGCCGCATTCCTTCCATCTCTCTGGCGACGGTCTACAAGACCATTCACCTCTTCATCGAAAGCGGCGTCTTTCGCGAGGTGAGCCTGCATCACGGAACGCTTCGGGTGGAAACCAACGCCCGGCCGCACCATCATCTGGTCTGCACCCAGTGCAAGGCCATTCGTGACATTGACGCAGAAGAGCTCGGTCTCACGCCTGCTGAAGGCCAGCTCTCCGACGGTTTCCTCGTGCAGCGTTATGCCGTGGATGTCCTCGGCCTTTGTGCCGGGTGCCAGAAGTCTGCTCCGCAATAATCCATTTTTTATCCGCCACTGTTGTTCCCGAAACAGGCATTCGATACCGCTGTATCTAACCCATTCTTAAGGAGTCTTCATGCTTACTGTCGGCGAAAAGTTCCCCTCTTTTAACGTTACCGCTACCGTCAGCACCGATCAGGCCAAGGCCTTCGAGACCATCACCGAGCAGAGCTATCCCGGCAAGTGGAAGGTCTACTTCTTCTGGCCCAAGGACTTCACCTTCGTCTGCCCGACCGAGATCGCTGCCTTCGGCAAGATCAACAACGAGTTTGCTGATCGCGATGCCCAGGTTCTGGGCGGCAGCACCGACTCCGAGTTCGTTCACCTCGCGTGGCGCAACAACCATGCCGATCTGAAGGACCTGCCTTTCCCCATGCTCTCGGACATCAAGCGTGACCTGACCGAGCAGCTCGGCATCCTCGACCTGAGCGCCGGTGTGGCGCAGCGCGCGACCTTCATCGTCGATCCCGAGAACATCATCCGCTTCGTCTACGTCACCGACCTCTCGGTGGGCCGCAACCCGCAGGAAGTTCTGCGCGTACTCGATGCTCTGCAGACCGATGAGCTCTGCCCCTGCAACTGGCAGAAGGGCGAAGCCACCCTCAACGCGTAAGCGTGACTCGGACTAAAACCGCAGGGGCGGCGCTCAAAAGGCGCCGCCTTCCTGCTCTCAGGCGGAATCTGGCGCCTGCGCCCGGCTGTCCAGCCGGACTGCGGTCGTGCGCACGCTCCGCGAAAGGAAAGGACCTTTACCATGGCTATCGATACCCTGATTGATTCACTGCCTTCCTATGCGAAGGATCTCAAGCTGAACTACTCCACCCTGATCCGCCAGAACACCGAGCTGACCCCGCAGCAGCTGTGGGGCACGGTCGTTGCCTCGGCTATTGCCACCCGCAATGACGATCTGACCACCGCCGTCATCGAAGAGGGTGCGAAGCACCTTTCGGCGCAGGCGCTCGAAGCAGCCAAGTCGGCGGCCGCGGTGATGGGCATGAACAACATCTACTACCGCTTCCTGCACCTGACCTCGAACGAGAAGTACTCGACTCTGCCGGCCAAGCTGCGCATGAATGCCCTGCGCACCCACGGTGTCGAGCACGTAGACTTCGAGCTCTGGGCGCTGGCCGTCTCGGCCATCAACGGCTGCGGCAAGTGCGTCGACTCGCATGAGAAGGTCGTCCGCGACAAGGGCATCAGCGAGGAGCAGATTCTCACCATCGTTCGCATCGCTTCGGTGATTCACGCGATTGGCCCGGTTCTCGACGCCGAGCGTGTCGCCAAGACGGAAGCCGTTGCCGTCTAACACTACAAGATGCAGTTGAGTTGGCCCGCTTCGGCGGGCCTGTTTTTTGCGCGCAACGTTCCAATTCGGCGCGTTTGAGACCGCTTTTCCGTCCTTACATGCAAGCGCTTCGCTGTTCGCTGCGGGCGAGGCGACAAACCGTGACTTCGGGTGTTAACTGGGAGAGCGAAGAGTTCATAAAGCGCTCTCTGCGACTTCATCGCATTCTTCTACGTCGAAAGGTGTGCGTGATTACGATGTTCCCCCGTCCTCGATTCCGGCTTGAGCGCATGAGCGTTCCGGTTCTGCTGGTGATAGCTCTGCTGCTCGCCGGCTGTGGCAAATTCTTTGTGTCGACCACCACCACTACGACCACCACGACCGGCAGCGGAACGGGGAATTACATCTACGTGGCGAATGCCACCACCGGTACTGTGGCCGGATTTTCTCTGTCCACGAGCGGCCTCGCGGTGACGTCGGGCTCAGCCTATTCGCTCGGCGTGGCGCCCAGCTCGATTGCGACGACGCCGAACGGCGCATTCACCTACGTGGCCAGCCTGGCCGGAGCTGTCTATGGCTATTCGGTAGGCACCGGCGGCGCGCTCACGCTGCTCAATGGCGGAAGTGCGGTGATCTCGGAGATCAGCCCGAATGCGATCGCTGTTGACGCTACCGGCAAGTGGCTCGTGGCCGTCGATCTCACGCCGACCGCCTATCTCTTCCAGATCAATACTTCGACCGGCCTGCTGACACAGGCGGGCAGTATTCCTCTCGACGCGGGTACGCCGAATGCGATCACCTTTACCCCTGCGGATACGCTCGCGTACGTCTCTCTGGGCACCGGCGGCGTGGATATCCTGACCTTCAACTCGACGAGCGGATCGCTGGGCAAGACCAACCTCATTCTTTCGCCGAAGAGCACAAACAATGCGGATTACGGCCTGGCCGTCGACCCGGAGAGCAAGTACCTGTTCGTGACGGAAACGGGCCTGAATGCGGTGCGCGCCTTTTCCATCGCCTCGACGGGAGGACTGTCGGAGCTTTCCGGATCGCCGTATGCCACCGGCCTGGGCCCGGTAGCTGTTCTTGTGGATTCGACCGGCAGTTACGTGTACGTGGCGAATCGGACCGACGGCACGATCAGCGCATTCACGCTATCTACCGCCGGAGCGCTCACAAAGGTTAGCGGCTCGCCGTTTACGACAGGCACGGAGCCGTCGGGCCTGGCTGAGGACACAACGGATGCCTACCTGGAGGTAGCCAACGCGGGCGGCTCCCCCGACCTGCAGGTGTTTTCGATTGGCAGCGGTACCGGCGTGCTCACCAGCTTTGCGACAGCGACAACGGGCACCGATCCTACAGGCGCGCTCGCCGTTGTGTCTGCCAAGTAAACAGCACTTTCTTCTGTGGGAGCCCCGGCGCGGGATCCCTCCAGTAAGCCATGGACGCGCCGAGGGGTTTTCCATCAGGTTCCCTGCAGTGCAAATCGCCGAAAAATCTGCACGGATTTGTGTCAGTGACGGTCTATCTCGTTAGAGTAAAAACAATGTCGTACGTAATTGGCCTCCGGCCTCGATCGCGCCGGTTTGCGCGGTCTTCCGCAATTGCTGCCCTGGGACTTGCCCCCGTGCTCGCCACCCTGCTGGTCTCCGGCTGCGCGCGCTTCTCTCCGAAGCCGGCGCAGGAGTATGTGTACGTCTCGGCGAAGCGTACTTTCCTCCGTGACCGTCTCGCCGCCGTCTCCAACCGTGTTGGCGAGGTGAGCAACGGCGAGAAGCTGCTGGTGCTCGACCATGCGCGGCGTTTCTACAAGGTGAAGGACTCCAAGGGCGAGATCGGCTGGATCGATGGGCACATGGTCATCGAGCAGAAGATCTACGACGAGTTCACGGGGCTTCACACGCAGCACCTGCAGGATGCGGTCATCGCAACCGGCGTGCTGCGCGACGACTCCTACGTGCACGTGACACCTGGCCGCCAGGCAGACCATTTCTACCTGCTGCCGGAGAACACCAAGCTGGAACTGCTGGTGCGTGCCTCGGTGCCGAAGCCGGTGCCGCCGCAGGCCGTGCCCGTGCCGGTTGCGCCCGCCAAGCCGGTTGCAAAGACAAAGAACGGCAAGCCGGTGCCCGTGGTCGATCCGAATGCCCCCGTCTATCAGGACTGGTGGCTGGTGCGGGACGCGCAGGGCCACGCCGGGTGGATCTGGTCGCGCATGCTCGATGTGGACATTCCGGATGCGATCTCCGGTCTCTCCGAGGGGCAGCGCTACGTGGGCGCCTATCTCCTCAAGACCGTCTACGATCCCGATTCGACCTTCCCGGACCATCAGGCGCCGGAGTACGTGACGGTGCTGAATTCGTGGAAGGACGGCCTGCCGTATGACTTCGACCAGATTCGCGTTTTCACCTGGAACACGAAGAAGCATCGCTACGAAACGGCCTTCCGCGATCGCAACCTGCAGGGCTATCTGCCGGTGAAGGTGACGAACGGCACATTCGACAACCAGCAGGAGCCGGTGTTCACCTTCCAGACTTCGCCCGACCCGGACATCCCCATCGATCCCGCGACTGGAACCTCGAAGCCGGCGCATCTGGATACGGAGAGCTTCCGGCTCGAAGGTGCGCTGGTGAAGAAGGTCGGTCCGGTGGAG